>CAZEEB010000027.1:2588-15872 GCA_964511245.1 uncultured Paludibacter sp. | reverse complement strand
AACTGATTCAGATTCGGAATCAAAACGTTTTACCAAAAGGTGCGTATATGTATTCTGACCCGATAGAATCGGCAAGAGATTTGAATTATAGCTTTCTTTTGAAATAATACTATTAATCAAGCTCATACCAATAATTTTAAAATTTACTTATCAATTATATCTGAAAATTCAAAAAACTTAATTTTTATTAGAATTTCATCAAAGTTTTGAGAAATCAATCAAATTTTTGTTAGTTTGCATAAAATAATGAAATTCGAAATAATGGGTATTGAAAAAGGAATTTTTCAGCGCACAGAACTCTTGCTTGGCAAGAGTTTTATAGAAAAAGCGGCTGAAAAGCGAGTGATAATTTTTGGAATTGGTGGTGTGGGAAGTTGGTGTGCAGAGAGTTTGATTCGTTCGGGAATTCGCTTTCTCACCATTGTAGATTCCGACAGAGTTTGTGTAACCAATGTGAATCGTCAGTTGATGGCTACAACCAAAACCGTTGGCAAAGTTAAAACGGAAGTACTGAAAGACAGACTATTGGAAATTAATCCTAATGCTGAAATCACAGCTTTACAAAAAATTTACAGTCCTGAAACATCCGAATCATTCAAACTTAATACTTTTGATTTTATTATTGATGGTATTGATAGCCTTTCCAATAAAGTACACCTTATTCAAACCGCTTCTAATAGCAATGCAACCTTTTTTTCTTCGATGGGTGCTGCACTAAAAATGGATCCAACACGAATCAGAGTGGCTGAGTTCTGGAAAGTGCAGGGCTGTCCGCTTGGCGCTGCATTGCGAAACCGAATTAAAAAAAATGGTGGAATCAGCAAAAAATTCTTGTGTGTTTTCAGCGACGAATTGCTTAAGAACAAAGGTGAAAACGCATCGTGCGGCACCGAAAAATGCATGTGTCCTAAAGCTATTGAGGGTCCCGGTAATCCTGAATTGCTAAATCACGAATGGTGCAGCCTGAAAGCACAAGTCAACGGAACAACTTCGTATATGCCTGCCATGTTTGGCATGACCCTAGCCAGTTTGGTGGTACAAGCCATTGAAAAGGAAGAATGAAACAGAAATTTAAACAATTATAATTTATTTTTCGTTTTATAAAAAAACGATCATGACTTCAGCCAAAAATATATTCAAAATTACCTATCCAATTTTACTTACGCTTATTGCTCAAAACATAATAAACGTTACTAATACTGCTTTTTTGGGTCGTGTTGGTGAGGTAGAATTGGGTGCATCGGCCATTGGTGGTGTATTTTATTTTGCTATTTTTATGATAGGTTTTGGATTTAGCCAAGGGGCTCAAATTCTTATTGGCCGCAGAAATGGCGAAAAAAATTATTCTAATATTGGACCAATATTTAACAACGGACTGCTATTTAATGTATTACTTAGTTTTATAATTTTTGGAATTTCATTGAAAGGTATTCCTGTATTAATGAAATATGCTGTCAGTTCAAAACAAGTATATGATGCCACTTTAGCTTATCTCGACTGGCGAATATATGGTTATTTCTTTGCTTTTGCCAATGCCATTTTTCGAAGTTTCTATGTAGGGATTACACAAACAAGGATTCTTACCGTTTCAGCAATTCTGATGGCAATTACAAACATATTATTTGATTATATTTTGATTTTCGGACATTTCGGATTTCCTCGTTTGGGAATTGAAGGAGCTGGAATTTCATCGGTTATTGCCGAAATTGTAACACTTGTTTATGTGATTTTATATACTTTTACCCGAACAGATTTAAATAAATACGGTTTATTTAGGTTTGAGAAAGTTGAAATTAAAACCATTTTACAAATACTTGACTTATCAATTTTTATAATGTTTCAATATTTTATTTCTATTTCTACCTGGTTTATATTTTTTATTTTTATCGAACATACCGGTGAGCGACCCTTGGCTGTTTCAAACATAGCTAGAAGCTTATATATTTTGTTAATGATTCCGGCTTCGGCATTGGCAACTACAGTAAATACTTTAGTCAGCAATTTAATTGGGGCTGCACGCAAAGAAGAGGTATTACCATTTATTAACAAAATGGCTCTCATTTCTTCTCTTATCGTATTGCCATTGGTTGTACTCACGTTTACTTTTCCTCAGTTTTTTGCACATATTTACACCGACAATGAAAGTTTGATTCAAGCATGTATTCCAGTTTTACGCATCGTTTCTATTGCCAATTTACTTTTTGCTTTTAGTTTTATAATTTTCAATGGCATTTCTGGCACTGGAAATACCCGAACCGCCTTTGTCATTGAATTTCTTACACTTTTCTTTTATTTAAGCTATGTGTATTATACTTCCATAGTTCAACCAAGTGAAGTATCAATTGTTTGGATGTCCGAATTTGTTTATTGGATAATTATTGGCGTTTTAGGCTACCTATATCTATTAAAAGGAAATTGGAGAAGGAAAGAAATTTAAGAAAAAACAATAAAAAACATCAATGTGTCGCGTTTTAAAACATAGAAGTTCTACTTAATTCTTATAGCGATACTATATAATAAAACATTTCCGTATTTTTGCATTGCGATTACAATAAATAAATTTACAGATATGACATTAAAAAAGAAAAAGAAAAAAACAGCCAATACAGCTATAAGATGGATTTTTTTATCAGGTTTGGCTGTTTTAGTTTATTTGCTTTATATTTTATTTGCACCAAATATATCTCCACGTGACGATAAAAAGGCATTTCTATATATTCCCGAAAAAAGCACCTTTAATGATGTGACTAAACTAATAATGAAAGATGCAAATATCTTTAATGTTTCATCATTTAATCAAGTTGCATTAATTCTTCACTACGGGTCTAAAATCAGACCAGGTCGATATGAAATTAAGGCTGGTATGAATAATTTTGAGTTTTTAAGAATACTAAGAAGTGGCAGACAAACTCCTGTTCGACTGACTTTCAATAACATACGAACCAAGGAGCAATTGGCAAGCCGTATTGGGTTTCAACTTATGGCTGATTCTGTATCAATTTTGAAATTACTGAATGACCCAATTTATTTAGCTCATTATAATCTTACTCCGCAAACAGCCATAGCTATATTTATTCCAAATACTTACGAAGTATTTTGGAATTTAAATGCTCATCAACTTTTTGAACGTATGTACCTTGAATATAATAAATTTTGGACAGATGAACGAAAAGCTAAAGCTGAAGCCATTCCGCTTACAAAAGTTGAAGTTTGTACACTGGCATCAATTGTAGAAGAAGAAACGAATAATAAAGAAGATAGACCGATGGTTGCAGGGCTTTATATCAACAGACTTAAGGCAGATATGCCACTTCAAGCTGATCCTACTTTGAAATTTGCAGTGGGTGATTTTAGCCTAAAAAGAATAGGAATTAAACAGATATTGTATATTTCGCCCTACAATACGTACAGAAACCATGGATTGCCACCCGGACCAATTCGAGTTTCGACCGAAAATGGAATTGATGCAGTATTAAATTATACACATCACAATTTTATTTATATGTGCGCTTCCGAAACCTTAAATGGGAAACATAAATTTGCCTCAAACTGGTCTGAACATCTTGCAAATGCAAGGAAATACCAACAAAAGCTGGATCAATTAAATATTCATTAAATTTAAAATCATTTATTTGAATATTCAATTTAACTTTTAGTTAAATATAAATCTAATAAAGTTAATGCAGCCATAGCTTCAACAATAGGTACTGCGCGTGGCAATACACAAGGATCATGTCGACCTTTGGCTTCTAATTCTACTTCATTAGTATAAATATCAAGTGTGTTTTGTTTTTTAGAAATAGTGGCAACGGGTTTAAATAATACTCTAAAATAAATATCCTGACCATTACTAATTCCGCCTTGAATTCCACCTGAATTATTTGTTTTAGTTGTAACTTTTGCTTCAGTTTTTACAAACTGATCATTCATTTCCGAACCCTTTAAACTTACACCTTCAAAACCTTTGCCATAATCAAAACCATGTGTGGCATTTATGCTCAACATTGATTGTGCCAGCCGTGACTGTAATTTATCGAAAATTGGTTCGCCCAATCCAACTGGAACTCCTTTAATTATGCATGAAATTATACCGCCTATTGAATCTCCTTCATTTTTTAGTTCGGCAATATAACTTATCATTTTTTCAGCAATATCGGCTTGTGGACATCGCACAATATTTGATTCAATCAAATCCAGATTTAATGATTCAATAGACTTAGAAATTGCAATATGGCCAACTTGCGAAGTAAAGGCCGTAATTTCAATTCCCATTTTTTTAAGTGCTAATTTTGCTATTGCACCTGCTACAACTCTTGAAGCAGTTTCACGTGCAGAGCTTCTGCCTCCTCCCCTATGGTCACGTAATCCATACTTTTGTTGATAAGTATAATCTGCATGTGAAGGTCTATAAACATTTTTTAAATGATCATAATCATCGCTATGTTGATTTTCATTCCAAATAATAAATCCAATCGGAGTACCTGTGGTTTTTCCTTCAAAAATTCCTGAAAGAAATTCTACTTTATCACCCTCCTTGCGAGGTGTAGAAATTGCTGATTGACCAGGACGACGACGATTCAATTCGTTTTGAATAAAATCTACATCAAGTTCTAGCCCGGCAGGACAACCATCAACAACACCACCAATCCCTTTACCATGCGATTCGCCAAATGAAGTGAATGTAAATAATTTACCAGTTGTATTCGACATAATTTGAGTATTTTATCTAATTTTTCACAAAAAAAAATTGTAAATATAGTATTCAATTAAAATGATAGCAAAACATCTATGGCTACAAAGTTATTGAAAAGTTTTAAATTATCCTTTATTTTTAAAAACAAAGGATATCAAAATGGTAAATAAACCACCTGATATCCAATATTTAAAATTATTTATTTTGATTACTAATTACAACCGCAGCCACTTCCGCAGCCACAACTATCTTCCGCATGATCATGTTCTGAACCACAGCCATTATCGCCACAACCCGAACCACAACCACCACTTCCACAACCACAGCCACCACCCATAATTGCAGCAAGTTCTTTTTCGGTAGCTTCACGAACCTCCAAAACCGATCCTTTAAAATGAAGATTTTCACCTGCTAAGGGGTGGTTCAAATCTACCTTAACATGTGTGTCAGAAATACTTACAATCTGAGCATTAATGCGGTTTCCATCATTATCCATTAATGGTACCACATTTCCTTCAAATATTACTTCACTATCGAGTTTTCCATCTATTTCAAAAATTGAACGATCCAAATCCAACACGCTTTCGTCGTCATAAAGTCCATAAGCATCCTCGGTATTTATAACAAAATCAAATTTATCGCCAACTTGCATGCCAAATAAATTCTCTTCAAACTTAGGAAGCATCATTCCTACCCCATACACAAAATTTAACGGTTGCTCAGGGCTTGCTTTTTCCATTAATTCCAATTCTCCTTCTAATTCGGCATCTACGTATAATTCGTATTCTGCCGAAACTGATTTGTTTGCTGTAATTTTCATTTTCTCTATTTTAATTTTAAATATAATATCATGTATTTATGTTTCACTTTATAATTGTTTTAATACTGAAATTGTTCATTCAAGAAAGTTAATAATCAAGGTTTTAATACCAAATTACCGGTGTAGTTCCATACCCACTTTGTTTATCATATTTCAAATCCTGAAGCATACTTGCATTTACTCCAATTCTGAATGTGTAAGATTTAAAAGGTCCAAAAGGCACTACACTTGCTGACAAGTTCCAACAATGCAAACTCCTATTAATACTTACATTGGTGTAAGTGAATTGATTAGCCTTAAAATCATACGAAGTATTTGCTGAAATTCGCCAATTATTTGTTAATGAAACATTACCTGAAAAACTTAAATTATGTGTAAAACCCATGTCATATTCCATTTTAGTTTTATCAAAAACACTTGTATTAGAATATACTATTGAATAATTGATACTTATACTCCATGGAATATTCACTTTTTGATAACCTTCAGTATCTTTTGCATTTAATTTCTGATCGTTCGTTTGATCTTTATTAGTTGTTCCTGCTAAATCAGAATCAGATTTGCTTGGTATTTTTGTATCGTTTGTATTTTTCTTTTGATTTGATGGTTTTTTCTTAAAAGTCTCATTATTCAAAGTGTAACTATAGGAGGTGCTGGTTCCTAAAAATCTCGGAAATCCGCCATTTTGCCATCTCAATTTATTTATTCGAACTGGGCTGCCATAACTATTTAAACCATACATATAGGGGTCGAAAACGCCACTTAAACTTAATGTATAGTTTTTACCTAATTTAATGCGAAGATTAGTACTAAATACTGACCATTGCATAGAGTCAGCAGCCATATTATACGAACCGCTTACTCCAAAATTATCTATCAAACTAATAATATTGAAGGCCTTAGTACCTGTTGTATCTTTGTCATTTCGAACTTTCATTTCAACATTATTGTTAAGCGAAAAATTAATGTTTCCCGATTTCCCTGCACCGGGTGTACCATATAAACTGTTTTCGTAATGTGAGTACTGAACTACACGATCGTGGTAAATTAAGGGATTGGAAATGTCACGTAATGATTGAACATAGGTGCCATAATAACCCCACATTTGGTCACCAAAATCGGGCATGTAACTGAAACCAACCGATGGCGTTAATACGTGACGAATTCGGTCTATTTTATTCCCAAATAATGATCTGATTGGTTCATAAAATCCATAAAGTTTTGTTGAAGCAGAAATCCCCATGTTAAAATCAAAAACTCTTTTAAAACCGGAAGTAGTATCATTTTTCTCAATTTGATTTTTCTTATCCCAGGTTTTACTTACCGATTGTAGATACCATCTTTCAGTATAATTTATTGAAGGAGAGATGTTTATATATTTAAACAAATCAAATGTAGCACTAATCGGAATACTATGTCTCATACCATTCCGCCAATCGCGCGAAAAGTTTGAATGTAATAATTTAGTTTCTTTTGTATCAATACTATTTGCAAGTGTTCCAGAATAAGACATCGAAATTTTTTCATACCAACGTTCTTTCCCAACAGCATTTTTACGTTTAAACGGAAAAATCCTACTCATTGAAATATTTATATTTGGTAAAGTCAAACTAATTGTTGAATCCTTGGTTCGTTGATTTATTAGCATACTTCCAGATAAATTAAACGGACTTTCGGGGAAACGTTGTGTAAATGAAACACTTGAACTTTTTGTATTTTCAGAATTCAAATTTGGATTATAATAACTATTTATGTTACTTCGATTATATCCACTTGTCGAAAAATTAACACTAGATGAAAAATTAAAAAAGGGATTTGCTTTAGAATCCTGAGAATGCGACCAACGAATGCTCAAATTATTGGCCTTACTGTACGAACTTGGAATCTCCTTATCACCTGTCACATCCTCTCGATAAGTTACACTTAAACTTCCTCTAAACTTGTACTTTTTTAAATAATTTGAATTTGCACTTAATGACCAGGTACCTTTGGTATAAATATCGCCTCGAAGTTCTAAATCTACATAATCATTAATTGCAAAATAATAACCACCATTCACTAAACCAAATCCACGGGTTAATTCATCTTGAAAAGTCGGCATCAAAATTCCAGAAGAATACTTGTCTGTAAATGGAAAAAAACCAAATGGAAGAGCAATAGGTAAAGGTACATCCTGTACTACTAAATAAGCTGGTCCGGTAACAATATAACTTCCAGGCCGAACTTTTCCTCGGGTTAAATCAAGATAAAAGTCAGGATGTTCATGATTATCACATGTAGTATATTTCCCATCAGTCATACACAAAACATCAGTGCTGTTTTTTTTTGTTTTATCACTAATTACATATCCATCGCCTTGTTTGGTTACCGCCTGGCGAATAAATCCTTTTTTTGATTTTAAATTATAAGTTAGTTCTCTCGAATTATACTCCGTTTTATTTTCAGAAAATATAGGTTCACCAATACGTTTACCGGTGCTATCTCTTTTACCACAAGCATACACTATGCTGCTATCCATTTTCACTCTAACAAAATCGGCCTTTAAATTGATATTTTTATACGAAATATTACTTTTACCATATAAAAAACCGGTTCCATTTCCTAAAAATACGATGGAATCCTGAGCACTATACACTATGTCGGCATCTACTTGTTTTGATTTTTGCTTGGAAATTAATTCGGTACTATCAGTTTTAGCAATTATTGAATCTTTCTTAATTGTTTTATTTGTTGCAGTCAACAAAGCATTTTTGGTTTGGCTGAACCCGCAAAATGGTAAAGCCAACAAAAAAAACAAATGCAAAACCAATAATGATTTGCTATAATATAATTGGTTACAAATTTGCATTCGGCAGGTTTCTCTTGAACTGAAATTAAGTTGCAAATTTAATCAAAAAAAGGCAGTGATATTAAGATAGAACCGTTTTTTATGAATAATTTAAAAATTTACTCCTTTCTTTCGCATTAGAAATTAGATAAAAACATTACTTTTGCACACAAAAACATATTGTTTTCTTTTATTTTAGACAATAAAAAATGCATAAAATCAAAAAGTATAAAGCCGTTTTACAAAAATATTTTTTAATACTTGTACTTTGCATAAGTTTGTCATCACTATCCCAAGAAAGTAAATTTACAATTGTCTTGGATGCTGGTCATGGTGGCCATGACCCTGGTGCAATGGGTGCTATTACACGTGAAAAAGATATTAATCTTGCTGTAACAATTGATTTAGGTGCAATCATTGAACAAAATTTTAAAGATGTAAAAGTTATTTATTCCCGAAAAACGGATAAATATCTCACTTTGCAAGAACGAGCCGATGTTGTTAATGATCATCATGCCGATTTATTCATTTGTGTTCATACAAATTCAGCTCAAAGTCCATCAGCTTATGGTGCTGAAAGCTTCACTTTAGGTCTTGCAAAAACAAAAGCAAATTTAGATGTGGCAATGCGCGAAAATTCTGTAATTACACTTGAAGAAAATTACAAAACAAAATATCACGGGTTCGATCCAAATTCTGTTGATTCATACATAATGTTTGAATTTATGCAAGATAAATATATAGACAAAAGTGTTGATTTTGCATCTACAATTCAAAAACAATTTCGCAACTATTGCAACCGTTCAGATAGAGGAGTTCGTCAAGCTGGTTTTTGGGTTTTGCACCGTTCGGCTTGTCCAAGTGTATTGGTCGAAGTAGGGTTTATTTCAAATCCGGCCGAAGAACGATATTTATCATCTGATCAAGGTCAAAAAGAAATGGCAACAGCAATTTTTAATGCCATTGTAGACTACAAAAGAGAACACGATAAAAAATCGGGCAAACAAACAACTACAGTACCTAAAATTGAACCAAAACAAAAAATTGAAGATAATTTAAATTCAAAACCCACAAAAATTCAAACTGAAATACCTGTAAAACCTATTGAATTAAATAATCCGATAAAAGAAGTCGCTGACAGCACAGATAAAATAGCTTCGACCAAAACAAAATCAATTGCCATAATTTCAGAAAAAACGGCATTAACTAGTAAGCCAGTTTATAAAATTCAACTTTTTGCTTCTAAAAAAACTGTAAAAACGAATGCAACAGATTTTAAAGGATTGAAAAATATAGATTCATTTATCGAAAATGGATTAAATAAATACACGATTGGCTCTGAAACAGAATATCAAAAAATTGAACAATTAAGAAAAGAAATCATATTAAAATTTCCACAAGCATTTATTATTGCTTTTATTGGAGATAAAAAAGTAAATGCTAAAGATGCATTAAAACTTAACAAATAACAGTTAGTTTGGACGAAAATAAAATACAATTTAAAATGAAAAAAAACTATTTTACACGTGAAGTTAAAGTTGGGATTATGGCAGTTTCAGCCATATTTATCTTATATTTTGGATTAAATTTTTTAAAAGGTATAGACATTTTTTCACCCGTTAATTATTATTATGCCCGCTATGAAAATATTGGTGGATTGGTTCCATCTTCCCCTGTTCTTGTTAAAGGATTTAAAGTAGGTCAAGTAGAAAAAATATATTATGATTTTTCAAAGAAAGAATCATTTGTAATAAAAATATCAGTGACTAAAGATATTAAATTTCCAAAAAGTACTAAATCAGAATTATTTGATGATGGAATAATGGGAGCTAAAGCTATTCAATTAGTTTATGAGCCTAATTCTCAGACTCAATCGATGTATAGCCCAGGTGATACCATTGTTTCTCAAATTGGAATAGGCTTAATGGCTCAAGTTTCCGGTAATTTAATGCCGAAAATTGAAAGCATATCTACACAGGCTGATTCATTATTAAGATCAGTAAGAATGCTGGTTGAAAATAAGAATTTGACTAAGAGTTTAACATCAATTGAACACACAACTTCTGATTTGGCTCAAAGCTCTGCTCAATTAAAAAGAATGATGAATAATGATGTACCACGTATATTGAGCGATGTAAATGGAATTACTTCTGATTTTAAACATGTAACTGCTAACTTAAAGAAAATAGATTATGCCGCAACTTTTGAAAGCATTAATCATACAATTTCTAATTTAAATTTGATAACAGACAAAATCAATAGTTCAGAAGGAACAATTGGTTTATTATTAAATAATAAAGACCTGTATATCAACTTATCAAATACTGCTGCCAGCTCAGATAAATTATTAATTGACCTTCAAAAAAACCCAAAACGTTACGTACATTTTTCACTTTTTGGAAGCAAAGAAAAGTAGCGTATTATTTAGTTTCATTCTAAATAATAAAAAAAAATTTTTTTTTTTGAATAAATAAATTACAAAGCCGAAACCTTTTAAAAACAAGTGTTTCGGTTTTTAAAATCTAAAAATTGGTAATTTTGCTTTCAAATTGTCAATGGCTTAAAAATCAACGATATTACAAAAGTATTACAATTAAATGATTGGTAATCAGCATAAAAATATAACTGTCTGAAAATAAAAATGTTGGATGGTTTCATTACAACGAAAAAAAAAACTGATTTTTTTATGTCATAAAAGTTTTAGAATTTTGTAGGGCTGAAAATAGCCGATTATAGTTAGGTTGTTTTCATAAATTTGTTTGGATTACTAATCAGTTTTATTTCTTTTTTGAATTTAATATCAATGTTGAATACTCACGATCAATTATGGAACCGCTGCCTTAGCGTAATTAAGGATAATATAAGTGAAGCTTCTTATAACACTTGGTTTTCTCCGATAGTTTCATTGAAATATGAAAATAATATCTTTGTTTTACAAGTCCCCAGTCAGTTTTTTGTAGAGTACATTGAAGAGAAATACATTGATTTGCTACGCATGACTCTTTATAGAGAGGTGGGTGTGGGAACCCGGCTTGAATATCGTGTATTAATTGATAAATCAAGTGGTAAAGGCACTCAAATTCCAAGTAATGGAGAGCTATCAAAACCAAAATACAATGTAAGAACTCAATCAAATTTTGTAAATCCTTACAATAAACCTCAATTACCGGAACTAGATCCTCAATTGAATCCTGCCTATAATTTTAATAATTTAATAGAAGGGAATAGCAATAAGCTTGCTCGAACTGCTGGCATAAGTATTGGCAATGAACCTGGCAAAAATATTTTTAATCCATTGTTTGTATATGGTCAGTCAGGTGTTGGAAAAACTCATTTAGCAAATGCTATTGGTGTAATGACTAAGCAATTACATCCTGAAAAGCGTGTTTTATATGTTTCAGCAAATACATTTCAAATTCAGTTTACCGATGCTGTAAGAAGTAATTCACAAAATGATTTCTTGAATTTTTATCAAACTATTGATGTATTAATTATTGATGATATACATGAATTTGCCGGAAAAACAGGTACCCAAAATACATTTTTTCATATATTTAATCATTTACATCAAACTGGCAAACAAATAATATTGACATCTGATAAGTCACCTTTAGTGTTGGTAGGACTTGATCAACGCTTACTAACCCGATTTAAATGGGGACTTTCAGCCGAAATTGAAAAACCAGATTTCGATCTTCGGAAATCAATTCTTGAAAGTAAAATCTATCGTGATGGTTTAGAAATTCCTGAAGAAGTAATAAACTTTATTGCAGAACATGTAACAGATAATGTGCGTGATTTAGAAGGAGTTTTGGTGTCGCTTTTAGCCCACTCAACACTTGCTGATATGCCTATTGATGTAACTTTGGCTGAAAAAGTAATTGGTAGAATTGTAAATATCACTAAGAAAGTTAATACTGTTGAAAAAATTCGAGATTTAGTTTGTGAGTATTTTTCATTGACTGTTGATTCTATTTCAACAAAAAGCCGTAAAAGGGAGGTTGTACAGGCTCGACAAATTGCAATGTATTTATCCAAACAGTTTACTAAAAATTCATTATCTTCTATTGGTAACACCATTGGACAACGTGATCATGCAACAGTATTGCATGCATGCAAAATAGTAAATGACCTAATGGATTGTGATAAAAACTTTAGGATAAGTGTTAAAGAGATTGAAGCTAAATTAAAATAAAGAATCCTATTTAATGTTTTAAACGCTGGTATTTAAAAATTATCAGCGTTTTTTATTGATTCATTGTATTATTTTTCTCATGAAGTGTGTCAAAGAAAACATATAAACAGCAAAATCCTACTAATTGAAGAATTTGTGAAAATAAATTCAAATAATAACTAATTCCATCAAAATTGATAAGTATTATTATGATCTCGAGAATAGAATGAAGAATAAGAATTAATGTTCCGGTTTTACTCCAACGTATGGCTGATTTAAATCTCATGCGGCTAATTATTTGATTTTTTTATTTGTTACGAACAAAGATATAGACTTATCTGCTAAGATTATGTAGTTTGTTTTTTGTAAATTTTACTACAACTCCTAAAATTTTACTTTATTTCACTAATAAATAAATAATTATTGAAATCGAGTTTATTACAGTTTTCTGATAATTTGTGAATAAATCTAATTGAAAAATAACATGTTAGAATATTTATAGTAATTCTTATAGATATTGAGCTTTTATTGTGAATATAATTTTTACTACATTTATTAGTATTTATATAAAGTTAATGTTCATTTTTGTAATTATTACTTTATTTGCATAAATCAAATGATTAACGTTTATTTTTATTATTTAACGCTTTCGTGAATTTTTATGTCGTTAAAAAATAATCATTTCTGGAAAATACTAAAATAAATTTCATCTTATTTTTTAATAATCGAATTAAATTTGTGTTCGTAATTTATGTATGAAATAAAAAAAA
>CAZEEB010000027.1:0-2488 GCA_964511245.1 uncultured Paludibacter sp. | reverse complement strand
TTTTTAATAATCGAATTAAATTTGTGTTCGTAATTTATGTATGAAATAAAAAAAAAGTTGTATTTTTACATCCGAAATCAAAACGCAATTTTATGGTTTTTAAATTTACAATATTATCTGATGAAGTTGACTCTTTTGTTCGAGAAATAACAATAGATTCAGAAGCAAATTTTTTCGATTTACATAATGCTATACTTGATTCAGTAAAATTTGAAAAGAATCAAATGACTTCTTTTTTTATTTGTTCGGACAATTGGGAAAAAGGTCAAGAAGTAACACTTGTTGAAACTGAATCAAGTTCGGAGTATGACAATTTGGTTATGGATAGTACGAAATTAGATGAGTTAATTAGTGATGAAAATCAGAAATTACTCTATGTTTTCGATATGATGTCAGATAGGGTATTTTTCATGGAATTAACTGAAATTATTCCTCGTAAAAGTTTAGAGAAAGCTGTTTGCATTTTGACAGAAGGAAATCCACCACAACAAATTTTGGCCGATGATAGTATTTTAATTACTCCAAAAACAAACTTGGATGAAAATTTTTATGGTGATGAGGATTTTGAAATGGATGAACTCGATGAAGAAGGTTTTGGAGAAATGAATTTTGACGATAATAGTTTATTTTCTGAAGATCCAAAATTTTAAATTAACAGAATAATGATAATTGGCAGAAAGTAAAAGAATTTATTTTCTGTCTTTTTTGTAACTTCATAAATACTATCCTTTTGCCAAAAGCTGACTGTCAACAAAAACGACCAACTTTATTAGTTATATTAGGCCCAACAGGAGTTGGAAAAACGAATATTAGCATTAAACTAGCTGAACATTTTGGCTGTCCAATTGTATCATCAGACTCGCGACAATTCTATAAAGAATTAAAAATAGGCACAGCTTCACCAACAGATGATCAATTAAAAAGAGTAAAACATTATTTTATTGGTTCTCATTCAATACACGATGTATACAATGCCGGTGACTATGAGCAAGATGTGATAGAATTATTGGACAAATTATTTATTCAAAATAATGTAGTTTTGCTTGTTGGAGGTTCGATGATGTATATTGATGCAGTTTGTAATGGGATGGACAATATACCCTCGGTGAAGCCTGAAATACGCGCATATTGGCATGAAAAATACTCAAATAATGGGCTTTCATTTATTCAAAATGAATTAAAAAGACTTGATCCAAAACATTATGAAGAAGTTGATTTACACAATCATAAACGAATTATTCATGCTTTGGAAATTTGTAGTATGACTAATGCAGCATATTCCGATTTACGCACTGGTGAACGAAAACCTAGAAACTTCAATATCGTAAAAATCGGACTCAATCGGACTCGAACAGATTTATATGAACGAATAAATTTAAGAGTAGACAAAATGTTAATAAACGGATTAGTCAATGAAGCAAAACAATTTTACACATTTAGACACCTAAATACCTTAAATACAGTTGGTTATAAAGAATTATTTGACTACTTTGGCGGAGAATGTACACTTGATTTTGCCATAAGTAAAATCAAACAAGATTCACGTAGATATGCCAAACGGCAGCTAACTTGGTTTAATAAAGATCAAGAAATACATTGGTTTCATCCTGATGAACTTGAATCCAAGATTGAACTAGCATTACAAATTATTGATTAAATGAAAATTACTAAAAACACTTCTTTGCTTTGTTATAACAGTTTTGGAATCGATGTAAAAGCCGATTATATTATTGAATATGAATCGGTTAATGATTTACAAATCGTTCTAAAATCTGAAATCGTAAGCAACAATTTAATTCTAGCAATTGGTAGTGGTAGCAATTTATTATTTACCCAAGATTTTAAAGGTGTTATACTTCATTCGTCGATGAAAGGTATAAATATAGTAGATGAAGATGAAAAATCTGTCATTGTTGAAGTCGGATCAGGTGAAATTTGGGATGAATTTGTTGAATATTCCGTAAGTAATAACTGGGGTGGCATTGAGAACTTATCACTCATTCCCGGCGAAATTGGAGCTTCAGCGGTACAAAATATCGGCGCTTATGGAGTTGAGATACAGGATGTGATTTTATATGTAAAAACAGTAGAAATTGACTCAGGTAATATTCGTACTTTTTCAAAAAAAGAATGTTCATACGGCTACCGAGAAAGTGTATTTAAAAAAAAATTAAAAAGAAAATATATTGTTACATCAGTCATTTTTGAATTAGAAAAAAAACCTAATTTCAAATTAAATTACCATCAATTAGAAGAAGAAGTAAAAAAAACGGGAAAAGTTAATTTAAGCACGATACGGCAAACCATTATTAATATTCGACAAAGCAAATTACCAGACCCCAAAATAAATGGCAATGCCGGTAGTTTTTTTATTAATCCGGTAATTTCAAAAACGGATTTCGTTAAATTGCAGTCAGTTTATGCATCGATTCCGCATTATTATGTTTCAGAAACGGAAGAAAAAATACCTGCCGGATGGCTTATTGAG
>CAZEEB010000026.1:0-15918 GCA_964511245.1 uncultured Paludibacter sp. | reverse complement strand
AAAACAGATGATGCTGAAGTTTTTTTCAATGCTCGTCAATTTCTTAAAGCTAAAAAAGTTTATGAAAATTATTTGAAGAAAAAACCGAACGATGCACTTTATAACTATCGTTATGGACGATGTTGTATTGAATTAAAAGATTTTCAATCAGCTATTAAGCATTTTGAGTTGAGTAGGTCTAAATTTCCGGAAAGTGATTTGTATTTGGGCGATTTGTATTTTAAAATTTATCGATTCGATGAATCAGCTATCTCATACCAAACCTACCTTACAGGGCTTGATTCAATAGATTCTAAGCGAACTGAATTGCTTAAAAAACTTAAAAAATCGGTAAATGCAGCTCGGTTACTCAATAAAACAGAAGATATTGTAATTGCTGATAGTGTGGTTGTAAATAAAACCAACTTTTTAAATTATTATAAATTCAGCAAAGAATTAGGTACACTTACTTATGAAATTTTAACGTTATCACATAATAAAAAAGCCGATAAAATTAGCTACATGACTCAACGTCAGGATAGAAAATGTTTTTCGGATAGCATTCAGGGCAGGATGAATATTTATACTTCCTATAAACTGCTTGATTCATGGTCGAAACCAAGTTCAATATCCGAAACTATAAATACTTTCTCGAATCAAAATTATCCATTTTTTCTACTCGATGGTGTTACCGTTTATTTTGCGTCGGATAATGAAAACTCCATTGGAGGCTATGATATTTTTGTTTCGCGTTTAAACCCTTCCACCAATACGTATTTAACTCCCGAAAATATTGGTTTCCCTTTCAATTCGCCGGCAAACGATTACATGATGGTTATTGATGAACAATGCAAACTCGGTTGGTTTGCTACCGACCGCAATCAACCTGCGGGTAAAGTTGCAATCTACACTTTTATACAAACTTCCGCAAAAAATACCGTTCGTACAGATAACAAGGATTCGTTAATTGCTTATGCACAACTTAAAATATTTCGGAGATTACAAAAACAAAAAACAGATAGTATAATGTATTCACAAAAAATTGGAAGCTCTCAAGCAATTCAATTTCAGTTTATTATCAATGATTCAATTGTGTATAGCAACCCAAACCAATTCAAAAATCCGGAGGCATTGACTCTTTGGAATGAGTTAAATAAACTTTCGAACAACTACAATGCCAAACAACTTGAATTAACTGAGCTACGTACTAATTATGAAAAATCTGAAGATACCGATTTTAAGAAAAAATTGTCGTCAAAAATCATAGACCTTGAAAATCAACAAATTGAATTGAGCAAATTAATGTCGGCAAAAACAATTGAAGTAAGAACTTTAGAACTGAAATTCCTGAATTTGAAATAATTTGGCTTAAATTTCGTTGAAAATAAACGCTTTGTTCTAATCAATTAAAACTGAATAAACTTTATAATCTACTGAAATATAATAATTTAACTTTTAATTACAAACACTTAACGTTATTTCGGTTTATTTGTAAACCTACTTTCGTTTTTAATGTTAATTTTGTAGGCTTAAAACTCAACAATGGATAGACTGCGATTTCAAAGTTTTGGAAGTGGAAGTAGTGGCAATTGCTATTTTATTGGCAATGCATCAACGGGTATTTTAATTGATGCCGGAATTGGAGTTCGAACTATACGTAAAAACTTAAAAAACCTGGGGCTTGATTTTGAAAACTTGTGGGGTATTTTTGTAACCCACGACCATGCTGATCATATTAAATCCATTGGTCCTTTAGGCGAAAAACATCGTGTCCCTGTTTACACTACCCGGTTGGTACACGAAGGGATTCAACGCAGTTACGCCGTAACAGAAAAACTGTATAGTAGCAAAAAATACATTGAAAAAAATGAATCAGTACAGGTTGGTGATTTCAAAGTTACGGCATTTCCGGTATCACACGATGCAACTGATAGTGTAGGTTATAGCATTGAATATAAAGAAAAAACATTTACATTTGCAACGGATATTGGTTATATCGATGACATAGCATCATTCCACCTTGAACAAGCTGATTATATGGTTCTTGAAGCAAATTACGATGAACAAATGTTACGTAAGGGACCCTATCCAATTCGACTTAAAAACCGAATCATGGCTGACACCGGACATTTAAGTAATGACCAGGCCGGTTCTTTTTTAGCAAAAGCATTTACAGAAAAATTAAAATACGTTTTTCTTTGTCATTTAAGTCGTGAGAATAATTTACCCGAACTGGCTTACACTACCATTCAAAATTATTTAGAAGAAAAGCAAATTATTGTTGGAAAAAATTTAGAATTAATTACCCTTGACCGGCTGAATCCTTCTGAATTATATATTTTCTAGTTAAAATTATAGATTTAAATCTCAAAACTAAAAATCTGAGACTATTAACTAACAAATGTCAATTTAAAACTATGTCTGCAAACCTGGTTATTATCCCGACTTATAATGAAAAGGAAAATATAGAAAACATAATTCGTGCAGTTTTCAATCAACCTACAACTTTTCATGTTTTGGTAATTGAAGATGGTTCACCCGATGGTACTGCAGAAATAGTAAAAAAGCTCCAAATAGAATTCCCTAAGACTTTATTCATGATAGAGCGAAAAGGAAAACTAGGCTTAGGTACTGCTTATATTACCGGTTTTAAATGGGCTTTGGAGCATGATTTCGAATATATTTTCGAAATGGATGCCGATTTCTCACACAATCCAAAAGATTTGAATCGACTTTACGAAGAATGTTCTAATAATGATGCCGATGTAGCCATAGGTTCACGCTACGTAAGTGGGGTAAATGTGGTAAATTGGCCTATTGGAAGGGTTTTGATGTCCTATTTTGCTTCAAAATACGTACGATTTGTGCTTGGTGTAAAAATTGCTGATACCACTGCCGGTTTTAAATGTTACCGTCGTGAAGTACTGGAAACCATTGAGTTAGATAAAATTAGATTTAAAGGCTACGCATTTCAGGTGGAAATGAAATACACAGCCTATGAGTGTGGTTTTACATTAAAAGAAGTGCCTGTCATTTTTATTAATCGTGAATTGGGAACATCTAAAATGAGTGGAGGTATTTTTGGTGAAGCTTTTTTCGGTGTTATACAACTTAAGTGGAACAGCTGGTTTCGAAAGTATCCACAGAAAAAGCACTAAAATAATAACCTAAAAAACCTGCATTTTAATACACAAAATGACCAATTAACAATCCATTATGCAATTAATCAAAAATGCAACAATCGTAAATGAAGGCCGAACTTTCATCGGTTCAGTGTTGATCGAAAACGATTACATTAAGGCTATATTTGATGAAAATCAAATATTTGATTGTGGCGATTCTTATACCGAAATTGATGCATCCGGAATGTTACTTATTCCGGGAGTTATTGACGATCAGGTTCATTTTCGTGAACCTGGATTGACTCACAAAGGTGATATTTACAGCGAAAGCAAAGCAGCAGTAGCAGGTGGTATTACTTCGTATTTTGAAATGCCAAATACAAAACCACAAGCCACCAGCATTGAATTACTTGAAGAAAAATATGATATAGCCTCCGAAAAATCATTTGCCAATTACTCGTTTCTGATGGGAGTTAGCAATGATAATTTTGATGAACTCAAAAAAATAAATCCTCGAAATGTGGCTGGACTAAAAATGTTTATGGGTTCATCTACCGGTAATATGTTGGTTGATAATGCCAACACACTGCATCGTGTTTTTTCTGAAATTCCTTTGCTCATTGTAACACATTGTGAAGATGAGTCTACTATTCAAGCCAATATTCAGCATTATAAATCATTACTTGGTGATGAAATACCGATTCAATACCATTCATTAATTCGGAATGCTGAAGCCTGTTACAAATCTTCTTCTTTAGCAGTTGAGTTAGCTACAAAATATAATTCCCGGCTACATGTTTTTCATTTATCATCGGCACTCGAAATGTCCTTATTTTCATCGGATAAACCATTGAAAGAGAAAAAAATAACTGCCGAAGTATGTGTTCACCACTTGTGGTTTAATGATACCGATTATGCAAAATACGGGAATAAAATAAAATGGAATCCGGCCATAAAATCTGAAACAGACCGTTTGGCATTAATAGATGCTGTAAATTCAAATAAAATTGATGTAATTGCCACCGATCATGCGCCGCATTTGTTGACTGAAAAAGCAGGTTCATGTCTGAAGGCTGCTTCGGGTGGACCGTTAGTTCAACATTCACTCGTTGCCATGTTAGAATTGGTAAAAAAAGGAACTTTTACACTCGAAAAAGTGGTAGAAAAAATGTGTCATGCTCCAGCCGATCTTTTCAGAATTGAAAACAGAGGGTATATCAGGGCTGGTTATTTTGCTGATTTAGTGTTAGTTGATTTAAATAAACCTTGGATAGTAACTCCCGAAAATATAATGTATAAATGCGGTTGGTCGCCATTTGAAGGAACTAGTTTCGATGCTTCAGTTTCAAAAACCTGGGTAAATGGAAAACTGGTTTACGATAATGGAAAAATAGATGAAACTGTACGAGGTAAACGACTTCTGTTTACTACTTAAAATGCTCAAATTAAAACAATAAAACGATAAAACTTACTTTTAGCAATGAAAAAAAGAGCAACAACAACATTCGCAATCGGAATAATAATAATTCTGATTGCATCAGGAATTCATTTTTGGCATGAAAACAAAAGAATTGATGCATTAAATGTAGAGTTCATTCACAACCAAGGTGAAGCACAGGGCACTACCTATTCAATTAGCTATCAACAGCCTGACGGAATAGACTTACACCAAAAAATCAAAAAATTACTGCACGAATTTGATATGTCGTTATCGACTTATGAACCAAATTCAATTGTTTCTCGCATAAATCGAAATGACTCAACTGTACAAACTGATTTGTACTTTGAAACCATGTTTAATGCAGCGCAAGAGACCTCAAAAAACACCAACGGAGCTATGGATATAACAGTTGGTCCGTTGGTTAAAGCATGGGGATTTGCTTTTGGCAATAAAGATCACAGCAAACTTCCGAATGTTTCAGAATATATGTCATACATTGGATATCAAAAAGTAAGAATAGTTAATCACAAATTGATAAAAGATGATCCTCGTATTTTGATTGATCCAAATTCAATAGCGCAGGGGTATTCGGCCGATTTAATTGCAAAACTACTTGAAAGTTATAATTGCAAAAATTATATGGTAGAAATTGGTGGCGAAATAGCATGTAAAGGTACTAATCCTGATGGTTTAAAATGGAAAATTGGAATAGATAAAGCCATAGACGACTCTACAAGCTCCAACAATGAATTACAAACCATACTTTCGCTAACTGATTGTGCGGTTACTACAGCTGGCGATTACCGTAAATTTTATATTGAAGGCGGTAAAAAATATTCTCATATTATCAATCCTCACACCGGTTATCCTGTTGACAATAAATTACTTAGTGTAACCATTGTTGCCCCAACTGCTATTATGGCCGATGCCTACGATACACCCTTTATGGTGCTTGGGGTTGATAGTTGTTTAAAACTCTGTAAACGAATTCCAAAGCTCGAATGTTATTTGATATATGCCGACAAAAATGGTAAACATAAAGTGGTTTATACCGACGGGTTTAAGAAGTACTTAACTAAATAACTACCAATAAATAAGTAAAATAAGGTACTTTAGTTAAATAGAATTATTATATTTTTTTATTCCTGATTAAATAATTACTTTTGCACTCCAAAATTTTTTATGAAAAAGACTCCGGTTCTGATTTTAGCTGCATTTTTAATGCTTGTTTCCTGTAGTGAATATCAAAATTTACTAAAGTCGGACGATGCTGAATTGAAATACAACAAAGCAGTAGAGTATTTTGACAAAGGTGATTTTATGCGGTCTTCAACTCTCTTTGATGCCATTGCTACGTACTATAAAGGAACAGATCGGTCAGAAACGGTACTCAATTATATGGCTAAAGCTTACATGGGTCAGAAGGATTATTTTTCGGCTAGTGAATATTACAAAACCTATGTAAAAACCTATCCAAAAGGCAAATACGTGGTAGAGTCAAAATATATGATTGGGTATTGTTACTATTTAGATTCGCCTGATGCCCGCTTGGATCAATCGCAAACACGCAATGCTATTAACGCTTTACAAGAATTTGTTGATGTTTATCCCGAGAGTGAACGCGTGCCAGAGGCAAATAAATTATTGGAAGAGCTTACCAATAAATTGGCATATAAATCATATTTGAATGCAAAGTTGTATTTTAATTTAGGCAATTACCTTGGTAATAACTATGAATCGGCAGTGATTACCGCACAAAATGCAATGAGAAAATTTCCGTCAACTTCATATCGTGAAGAACTGATAATGTTGATTTTAGAATCAAAATACGAGCAAGCCGTACAAAGTGTGGAGGAAAAAAAGATAGAAAGATACCACAATACAATTGATGAATATTATAATTATGTGAATGAATATCCAAACGGAAAATTCAAAAAACAAGCCGAAAAAATATTCAGTGAATCAAAAAAAATAGTGAAAGAATAAAAAATACGAATTATGGACTACAAAAAAGTTAATTCTCCATTAAACACCATTTCGCGCGATATGAATTCGATGAGCGAAAACGTGGGTAATATTTACGAAACAGTAAAAATTATTGGAAAACGTGCGAATCAAATCAGTGTTGAGATTAAATCAGAATTAGATAAAAAGCTTCAAGAATTTGCTTCATTTAACGAAAATATTGAAGAAGTTTTCGAAAACAGGGAACAAATTGAAATATCCCGTTACTACGAAAAACTTCCTAAATCAGTTTTAATAGCTACCCAGGAATTTTTAGAAGATAAGGTTTATTATCGCAATCCGATAAAAGACAAATTGAAATAATTTACAATTTATCTTTTTTATAAAGTTACAGTTAGATAAGGGAATAATGTGTAGTAATTAACACTTTATTCTTTTATCTTTTTTTGTTTGTATGTAGTTCAATTCATTTTTGTATTTTTGTAAATCCGATTCGGATAAACTTTCTTATCGCATCGATGCCGAAAAACAAATTTTAAAACCACATTATGTCATTAAAAGGAAAAAAAATAATTTTAGGAGTAACAGGAAGTATTGCTGCATATAAATCGGCACTAATTATCCGCTTACTAATAAAAGAAGGTGCTGAAGTTAAGGTAATTATGACAAATTTAGCAAAAGAATTTATTACCCCTCTTACCCTCGCCACTTTATCAAAAAACCCGATACTAGTTGATTTTTTTGATCCAACAAATGGCAATTGGAATAGTCATGTTGATTTAGGATTGTGGGCTGATGCCTACCTCATAGCACCGGCAACGGCAAATTCGATAGCAAAAATGGCAAGTGGAATAGCTGACAATTTATTACTTAGCACTTATCTTTCGGCTAAATGTCCTGTTATTATTGCTCCGGCAATGGATTTGGACATGTATGCACATGCCAGCACACAATTAAATTTAAAGACTTTAAAATCATTCGGAAATTTGATTATTGAACCTGCCAGTGGCGAATTGGCAAGCGGATTGGATGGTAAAGGGCGCATGGAAGAACCTGATAAAATAGTTGAGTTTTTAAATGATTTATTTAGCGAAAAGCCATTGATTGGAAAAAAAATACTGATTACAGCTGGTCCTACATACGAAAAGATAGATCCTGTACGTTTTGTAGGAAACTATTCGACCGGAAAAATGGGCTTTGCTTTAGCCGAAGTATGTGCCCAAAAAGGAGCTGAAGTATGTTTGGTGTCCGGACCGGTACATTTAAGCACTAAACATCCTAACATTGAACGAATTAATGTGGAGTCGGCAGCAGAAATGTACGAAGAAGTTATGAGCCGATTCTACTCCACCGATGCTGCAATTCTATGTGCTGCCGTGGCAGATTTTACTGCTACTGAAATTTCGGATACTAAGTTGAAACGTGAAAGTGATAATCTAAAGCTTGAATTAAGCCCAACTCAGGATATAGCTGCTGCATTAGGTGCTATGAAAATGGAATCGCAGTTACTGATTGGATTTGCCCTCGAAACAAACGACGAAGAACACAATGCCCAACTTAAAATGGAGCGCAAAAACCTCGATTTTATTGTTCTTAATTCGCTAAACGATGCTCAGGCCGGATTTGGCTTTGATACAAACAAAATAAGCATATTAAAACGTTCCGGCGAAAAGAAATATTTCGATTTAAAAAGCAAATATGAAGTAGCTGAAGATATTGTAAATGAGATTATTACAATTTTTTATTAAAAATATAATTTAAAATTAACATGAGATATTGCATGCTTTTTGTAAGTATAGTTTGTATTGTATTTTTAAATGCACAAGAGCTAAATTGTACACTTCAGATAAATTCGGATCAGGTTCAGGGTACAAATAAGTCGGTTTTTAATACGCTTCAAAAATCGATGTCTGAATTTGTTAATAATCGAAAATGGACAGATTTAACTTTCGCAAACACCGAGCGAATTGAATGCACAATGAATATCATTGTAAAAAAAGTAGAGGCCGATTTATTTACTGCCGAAATTCAGGTTCAATCGCGGCGCCCCATCTATAAAGCAAATTACAACAGCCCACTTTTTAACTTTAAAGACAACGAATTTAGTTATACCTATAAGGAATTTGACCAGCTTGAAATTAATGCCAATACCATTACTTCCAATCTCACGGCAGTATTGGCATATTATGTATATTTGATAATCGGTTATGATATGGATTCATATTCCAGATTAGGTGGTACAGCTTTTTTTCAGTCAGCCGAAAGTATAGTTAATGCTGCACAGGGCTCTGATCTTGGTAAGGGATGGAAAGCATTTGAAAACAGCAAAAATCGTTATGCACTTATTAACAACATATTGGATGAGGCATTTAAAAAATACCGTAACTATTTTTATGAATATCACCGCTTTGGATTGGACGAAATGACAGCAAATGCAACCAATGCCCGAACTCGAATAGCTGACGGTTTACCACTGCTCCGCGAAGCAAATAGAGCACGTCCTTCAGCCATAGTAATTTCATCGTTTTTGGATGCAAAAAACGATGAATTAATTAATATTTTTTCAAAAGCTACGACCAAAGAAAAGACTGAAGCTGTTCAAATTTTGTCGGATATTAATCCAACTCAAACCTCCAGATACGAGCAAATGTTGAAATAAACCTGAAACTTTAATTGCGTTATCCGTATTTTCTATTCGCATTTTGAGTTTTGAGTGACCTGAGTTGAAGATTTTTTAATCAAGCTTTTAAAAATTAGACTTGTAAATTTTTACATCGTACTGCTTAAATGAATTCATTTTATGCTAAAATCATTATACATTCATAATTATGCTCTAATTTCTGATTTAAATATCGATTTTGAGTCAGGATTTTCGGTTATTACCGGCGAAACCGGTGCAGGTAAATCCATTATTTTAGGAGCATTGTCGCTCATACTCGGTCAGCGAGCCGACACAAAATATATAAAAATTGACACTGAAAAATGTATTATCGAAGCTGAGTTTGACATTTCAAATTATTCAAATTTAAGCATTTTTTTTGAACAAAATGAGTTGGATAAAACTGATGATACTTGCATTATTCGACGTGAACTTAGCATTTCAGGAAAATCAAGGGCGTTTGTAAATGATACACCAGTGGGTCTCAATGTGATACGCGATTTGAGTAATCAACTAATTGACATACACTCACAACACGAAAATTTACTGCTATCAAATGTCGACTATCAGTTAAATATAGTTGATACTATAGCCCAAAATTCATCCATTCAGACTGAATATCGACAACGATATATGGAGTGGAAAAATTTGACAAATGAATTAAAGCAATTACAGAATCTGGCCGAAAAACAAGCTTCGGATATTGAGTATATCCGGTTTCAATTCCAACAACTATCCGATGCCAATCTGCTTGAAAATGAGCAAGATGAACTTGAACAGGAAATGGAGACGCTGAGTCATACCGAGGAAATTAAATCAGAATTACTTAAAGCAACCCAATCGCTGAGCGATGAAAGCAAATCGCTGGCACTTTTAAAAGATGCAATTTCGGCACTTTCCAAAATAAAAAATTATGTTTCCGGTGCTGAACTATGGTACGAGCGATTGCAGTCAGCGTATATTGAACTGAAAGATATTTCGTCAGAAATGAGTCAGTTTGAAGAAAAGCTAGAATTTAATCCCCAACGATTGATTTTTGTTGAAACCCGATTGAGTGAAATTTTTAGCCTGCTCAAAAAATATAAAGTATTGAAAGTTTCAGAACTTATTGAATTGCGTGACGCATTTGATAAACAACTGAACAAGATTGATTCAGTTGACGAAGAAATTGACATACTAAAAAAACAGATTGATAAAGCTTATAATCAGTTAGTTGATGCAGCTAATAAACTTACTCTTAGCAGGAAAGCTGCATGCTTTCCCATTGAATCATTTTTGATTGAGCAGCTTACAAAATTGGGAATGCCAAACATTCAATTTGAGATTCATATTAGTTCATTATCAGATTTTTCGGACAATGGAAACGATGAAGTTCGATTCTTGTTTTCGGCAAATAAAAACCGCCCCGTTCAGCCTGTCTCCCAAATTGCTTCGGGTGGAGAAGTGTCGCGCTTAATGCTGGCCATCAAATCTTTAGTTGCACATAAATTAGAGCTTCCAACCATTATTTTTGATGAAGTTGATACCGGAGTTTCGGGCGAGATTGCACACAGAATGGCAGAAATTATGCATGATATGAGTGTAGACTTGCAAGTAATTACGATTACACATTTGCCTCAAATTGCAGCCAAAGGAAAACAACATTTTAAGGTTTATAAAGATGAAACAGGGGCGCAAACTGAAACACATATCCAACGATTGCCAATTGAAGAACGTGTATTGGAATTAGCACAAATGTTAAGTGGCAGCACAGTAACCGAAGCCGCACTATTAAATGCCAAAGACTTACTTAAAATAAGCTGAGTTGTATTTTAAAATTTGTATCTTAAGTTATACCTGCAAAATTACAATCGTATTCAGTTTGTAATTATTATAAGCTTATTTTGATAAATTTATCAACAATTTTATTTTTTTTTTGGAGAAATAAAATAAGTTTCCTATATTTGCGCTTACAATAATTAAATCTTAATGATGAAAGATTGTTTATCTGTTTACAAACATCTAATACTTAAAGTGTTATGCACTTTTTTGTTGTTTTTCTTTTCGTTACCTTTATACAGTTATCATATATGCCAGCAAATTAAAATTCCGGCATATAAGACAAAGTCCAGGTCGGTAAACGCTGGTAGTTATCAATCGTCACAAGCCGTTGATTTTCAAATGTATAACAAGGCAGAACAAAATCCAGACAACAACACTTCCAATTTGAATGCCGACAATTCGACAACAAGTTTCAAATCGAATAGTCCTTCGCAAGCCAGTAAAATAGATTTCAAGAAAGAGTATGAAAAAGATGTGCGAGAAGTAGTAAAAGCTAACTTTTATTATGACATCGCCACTAAAAGTACGAGCACTACCAGCTCCAACGCTAAGAATTTAGAAGCTGTACAAAATGCTACAAATTTTGCATTTGGTCAGGTTGCCATAGAAAAAATATCAAATAGTAATACAGCAAGTTCCAACAGAAAACCTTTTGAAGAGTTGAGTCCACAAGCCAATCAACAAAGTTTAGAACGTGCCCCCGGTTTACCACCCGATCCGGGAGATATACCGGTAGGCGATGGAACTTACGTTTTTGTTTTGTCGGCTGCCATTTACGCTTTGCTAAAATTTAGATTGATACAAAAAACCACAGCATGAATTAATTAAAACCAATACAATATGCAAAAAAAGCATTATTTATTTTGAGGTAATAATCCGAAATAAATAATGCTTTTTTTAGCTAAATACTTAAACTATGCAAACGATTGCAATATATAAAAGTTCATTTTTAATTAAATGAACTTTTTTTGTCTAATGCACTATATATATTTGTATATTACTTTGTTAGAAATGTTATATCGTCAAAATTGATAAACAATCAAAAATCAAATAACTTTAAATTTAGAGAATATGAAAAAGGAAAACACAATTTTAGTCAAAAGATTGATTTTAAAAGGTTTAGATTTAAAACTTAAACACTTGTTAAAAACATTATTTTTATTGACATTATTGTTTTGCTCAATTAATTCAACTTATTCAAATCCAGCAAACTTCAGAGGTGATTTTAATTCATGGGGATGCAACGCTTTAACCAATAGAGGAATAGTATTGGCTACTACAATTCAAGAAAATACAACTAGCACTGGACGAAATTTTAAATTTGATGATAATTGTAGCTGGGGAACATCATGGGGTTCAAACAGTACAGTTACAAAAAACACTAAATTTACAATGTCAAGTGGGGGTGGTAATTCATTGTATGCTTCAACTAATAGTAATTATTATACTTTTATTATACAAAATTCTACTGGTAGTTTGTCATCTTCTATATTGGAAACAACATTTAATCCAAGTAATGTCATGTCTTTACCAACATTAAGTCCTGCTACAATATATGCAAATCAAAATGCAACATTAGGCATTACTCTTACAAACTCATTGAGAACTGGTGAATATTTATATGTTAGATATACAACTAATGGTTGGTCGACTTCCTCTATAGTTGCTTTAACAACAGGCACAAATCCTTATACTTGTATATTATCTGGTTTACCAAGTGGAACTAACGTATCTTATTATTTTTTCACTTCAAATCAGTCTTCAATAGCTACTCCTGCTGATGCTGACTACTTTACATTATCTTACTTAAACAATACTGGAAGTAACTATTCATATACTGTTCAAACACCAACTGCACCAACAGTAGGTTCACCTACTGTTACAAGTGCAACCAATAATTCAGCTACTTTAGGTGCAACAATAACTAATAATGGTGGTAATTCAATAACAGATTACGGAACTGTTTGGAAAACAACTACTGGTGTAACTGCAACTGATAATAAATTGTCTGCTGGCATTACTGATCCAGGAAATGTTGCTTTTTCACATTCAAGAACTAGTTTGTCAGCTCAAACATTATATTATTACAAGGGCTATGCAACTAATTCTACTGGGACAGGTTTGAGCAGTGAGTCGAGTTTTTACACTTTATCTGCCTCACCAACAGGACAGGCATCAGGATTATCTACTTCAACACCTACATCCAGTTCGTTAAATTTAGGTTTATCAACAGCCGCTACTTATCCTTCATCAGGTGCAACAAAATCCGGCTATTTATTACTTTACAATGCTGGTTCTGCTCCAACTATGCAGTCTTCTCCTAATGGATTAGCTCCTGCAAGTGCAAAAGCATCAGGAACAATAGTTGCTATTACGGATGTTACTGCTCCTACAGCTCCAACATTTCCTAGCTCAGTAACCGGATTAGCTGCTGGAACAACTTATTACTTTCTTTTAGTTCCATATACTTGGGATGGAATAAATGCAGCAACTTACAATTATCTAACTGGTTCTGCTGCTTCGGCAACAGGAACAACTTTGGCTACAATTGGGACAACTGTTGCTGCCACATCGGTTACAGTATCAGGAGCTTCAACAGGAGGACAAACAATTGCAAGTGCAGTGTCTATTACAGCAAAAGGTGTAGCTTATAGCACGGCAGCCACTTCCACAACACCTACAATTTCGAATAGCTACACATCCGATGGAACGGGTACAACAAATTTTACAAGTACATTAAGTTCATTAAGTTATCAAACTCAGTATTATGTAAGAGCGTATGCAACCAATTCGGCAGGAACTGCTTATGCCCCTGCAATCAATTTTTACACACTTTCCAATCCTCCAACTACAGCAGCAACAAATTTTTCTGCACTGGCTGCAAGTTCTGGTACTCAAATTGATTTATCGTGGACTGCTGCATCGTTTCCTGTATCCGGTGCAACAAGCAGTGGATACATTATTCTTTCAAGAGTTGACGGCACAAATCCTGCCAGTACAGGAGTTGTAAATGCTACTGCGCCGGGTTCTTTAAGCTTGGCATCGGGAACAACTTTGCTTGCCACTATTACTTCGGGTTCAACAACAACCTATGCACATAGTACATCAGCAGGAAGATTCAATTATATTATAATTCCATTTACTTGGGATGGAACGAATGCAAGTACCTATAATTATTACACAACTTCTGCACCCACTACATCTATTGTTATTCCAAAATACTTTTTAAGCGGTAGTTTTAGCACGCCAAACACTTGGACTGAAACTTCAGCCACTGCTATGACTGCATTAGCCGGTAAAAGCACAACGAGCTATATACATTCTTCAACTGCAAATGCAGCAGCAATAGAATATTTTAAGTTTTTTAGTGATAATAGTGGAAGTGGTTATTATTATGGACCAGCAACAGCAGATAGTACAGCATCGCTTGATAAAAAATTCAGATTAGCCAATGGGCGTACTAACGGAAAAGCTTATGGTATTTCGGGGACAAATGGAAATTTATATGTATTTAAAACTATTGGATCGACTACGGCAAATCCAAATGCAGCTGTGTTTGATATTGGAGCGAATGGAACTGTTAGAACTGTAAGTGCGGTTTCAGTGCCTTCCAATGTTCCCGGAGGATCGGCCGCAACTATAACTGCAACAATTTCGGGTGCATTTTCAGGTTCTCAAATACCATACCTAAGGTATTCAACTAGTTCTAATTTTTCAACTTCCACTGTTGTAGCTATGACCGGTTCGGGCACCAGCTATACGGCTTCAATTCCGGCTGGAACAAATGTTGCCGGAACAGCGGTTTATTACTATGTCTTTACTTCGGGCAGTGGTGGAACAAGTCCTGCAAGCGATGGTTCAGATGCCGATTTATTTTCAATAAATATAAACGATAATAGTGTAGCAAATTACACATATACTCCAACTACTGCACCAGCTTTAGCAGCAGGTACTTTGGCCGATTTTGGCAGTACGAATTGTATAAATGGAACGTATGGATCAAATTCGTTTACAATTACAGGCACCAATCTTACAACAGCAAATGTGACTGTTGGCTCTTTAAGTGGTTTTACTTTTTCAACTTCAGCGGGTGGAACATATACAAGTTCACTTTCACTTTCACAGTCTGGTGGTTCATATTCTCAAGCCATTTATGTGAAATTTAATCCTACTTTGGTTCAATCATACAATGGAAATATCACAATTGCCGGTGGAGGAGCTGCGTCTTCAATTAATGTTTCGGCCACAGGTTCGGGCATAAACACTGCAGCAACTGTTACAACTCCATCCAGCACAGCTATAAGTTCTACCGGTGCTACGTTGGGTGGAAATTTGACTGTGGTTGGTTGTACAAATGTTACAGAGCAGGGTATTTATTATAGCACTTCAACAGGATTTATAGATGGAGCTGGCACAAAAGTGTCAACTACAGGATTGAATGTAAGCACAACAGGTACTTTTACTCAGGCAGTAACGGGATTAACTGCCAATACGGTATATTATTTCAAAGCATTTTGTACAAGTGCAAGTGGAACTGCTTATAGCATTCAAGGCACATTTACAACATTGAATGACATAAGTTCTGCCGATTTTAGAAGTGCCGCTGCCGGACCTGCTAATTGGAATACAGCTGCAAGTTGGCAATATAATTCTACCGGCTCAACATGGATAACTGCAACACAAACTCCAGGTTCTACAAATAATGTAAGCATTCAATCCGGTCATACGATTACATTGGATGTTAGCCCAACTATTGGTTCAGGAAAAACATTGACAGTAGCTGGTTCGCTTACTGCCGGAACAAATACAGTTTCAGGTCTTGGCAATTTTGCAATGACAGGTACACTCAATACGGCGAATGCTTCAGGAATTTCCGGAACAATAGATCGGAAGAGCGTCGTGTAGGGAAAGAGTGTTCAGAGCCGTGAAGA
>CAZEEB010000025.1:0-16014 GCA_964511245.1 uncultured Paludibacter sp. | reverse complement strand
TAAAGTTACAACCGGTGCGCCATGTTTTGTAGAACTTGAACACCACCAACCCAGTCAGCTTCCGGAATTAATACAGCTCAAAATTAAAGCAGAAACACTTAAAGCGTTAAATGCATTAAATATTCAAAATGGAGCAAGCCATGCCGAGTTTAAAATTACTGCAGATGCTCAAGTGTTTGCCACAGAAATAGGAGCGAGGATGGGTGGTGATTTTATTGGCTCTAATCTTGTTGAGCTATCCACCGGATTTGATTTTGTAAAAGCAGTTATTCAAGTTGCTTTAGGGCATTTCGAAAAACCTGTTGTTCTTTCGGGCATGTATTCGGGTGTTTTTTTTCTGTGTAAAGAAACTGAGCGCTTGCTAACAGTGATACAATATCCCGAAAATTATAAAGAAATTAGGCTAGCTGAAATTACTGATACCGAACTGCACACCATCCAGTGTAGTGCTGATCGAAGCGGTTATTTTATTTATCAGGCCGATAAACGATTTAAGTTATGAAAAACCCTCATTTATCGATAGTTACCACACTTTATCGTTCCGAGCGATTCTTGGATAGCTTTGTGGCTCATTGTGTGGCTGCAATGGCTGCAATTGCATGCGAAAATTACGAAATTGTATTTGTAAATGATGGATCACCCGATAATTCGCTTGCTAAAATTCTTCAATTGAAAGAAACAAATAATCATATTGTAGCGGTTGATTTGTCCCGGAATTTTGGTCATCATTATGCTATAATGGCCGGATTAAATTATGCATCAGGCGATTATGTGTTTTTGATTGACTGCGATTTAGAAGTGCCACCATCGCACATTCCAACATTTTACTCTAAATTTCTCTCGGAAACTGGCTGTGATGTGGTTTATGGTGTTCAAGAAACCCGCAAAGGTTCATTTATCGAACGGACTGTAGGCGGAATGTTCTACAACTTTTTTAATAGTCTGACTGATACCCAAATACCAGAAAATTTACTCACCGAAAGGTTAATGAATCGCCGATATATTAATGAGTTAATTAAAATGGGAGATAAAAATATTTTTATGGCTGGTATGATGCAATGGGTTGGTTTTAAGCAAATTCCTATCATCATAAAAAAAGGACAACGCGAAGGGAAAAGCACTTACACAATTGGAAAACGTATTGCGTTGAGCTTGCAAGCAGTTACTTCATTTTCATCTTACCCGTTGATTATGTTATTTAAATTCGGTTTTTTTATTTCGTTGATTAGTGTTATTACCGGACTTTACTTTTTGATTTACAAGCTAATAAATCCTCAAATTGTACTTTCAGGTTTTACGTTTTTAATTGTTGCTTTGTTATTTTCGGTAGGAATTATTGTCAGTTCATTGGGTATTTTAGGTATTTATATTGATAAGCTTTTTAATCAAACTAAAAACAGACCAACTTTTATTGTGAAAGAAATTTACAAGTAGACGAGTAAACAACTTAGAACTAAACTTTTAATCAACCAAATACGAAATTAATTACTCGAAATGGAAGTCATTAGAAAAAAGATCATAATTTTTGGAATTAGTGATTTTGCAAGTCAGGTGAGTTTTTACCTGAAGCATGATTCTGACTTTGAAATTGTTGCGTATACTGTTGATTCAAACTATAATACAACAAAATCATTTTTAGGCCTTCCTGTGGTTGATTTTGAAAATGTAGAGTCAATTTATCCACCCACCGAGTTTTCAATGTTTGTGGCTATAGGATACAATAAAAAAAATTCAATCCGTGAAACCAAATTTAATGAGGCAAAAACAAAAGGATATCAATTAATTAGTTACATTTGTTCACGAAATTTATATTGGAACGACCTTCAAATTGGAGAAAACTGCTTTATTATGGAAGGAAATACCATAATGCAGAATGTGAAAATAGCTGATAATGTTATTTTTGCAATTGGAAATAAGATTGGACATGATACGGTAATTGAAAATAATTGTTTTATTACTTCAAATGTAATGCTGGGTGGTTTTTGTAGCATTAATCGAAACACATTCATAGGCATGAGTGCTGTGATAAAGGATAAAACTACAATAGCAGAATTTAATATAATTGGTGCAGGGGCAATAATACTTAAAAATACAAAACCAAATAGTTCTTTTCTAACCAAAACAACTTCAATAACACCAGACCCAAACAATTATATTCAGGATTTTATTTAAAAATTCATTTTAAAAATACTCATATTAAACTATATTATTATGGATAGCAACGAATTTATTAAAAATTTTGCAGCTCAATTTGACGATACTGATGCATCGGAATTCAGTATGGAAACCCGTTTTAGAGAACTGGATGAATGGTCGTCGCTCAATGCTTTGGCTATTTTGAATATGATAGGTAAAAAGTACTCAATTGTATTGAAACCCGAAGAAATGCGCCCTACAAATACTGTACAAGAGTTATTTGACCTTGTCGACTCAAAAATCAATTAAAAATTTTTGAATTTATTGATTATGTTGAATCCATTTTCGCTTGTTGGAAAAACCATACTCGTTACTGGAGCTTCGGCCGGAATAGGTAGAGCTATTGCCATTATTTGTTCCCAAATGGGTGCAAAGATGATTATTAGCGGCCGCGACCAATCTCGGTTAAAGGAAACTTTTTCGATGCTTGATGGTGTTGACAATCAATTAATTTGTGCTGATTTAACAAATAAAAGCGATCTGGAAAATCTTATTCAAGCTCTTCCTAAATTAGATGGAGTTGTTAATAATGCTGGAATAGCAAAGCCATTGGTACTTCAATTGACTGAGGAACAAGATGTTAATGATGTGATGCATATTAATGCTATGGTGCCTATAAATTTAACACGATTAATTTTACAAAGTAAAAAGTTAAACAAAGCTGCGTCGTTGGTATTTATCTCGTCCATCAATGGAAATAATTGTACATACATTGGAAGTTCTGTTTATGCAGCTTCTAAAAGTGCTCTGACAGGTTTTATGAAAGCCATTGCGTTGGAACTTGCGCCACGAGGAATTCGGGCAAATTGTATTAATCCCGGAATGATAGAAACAAATTTGCTTCTTAATGGAAGCATAGGTGCGGAAGAGTTGGAAGCCGATAGACTTAAATATCCATTGAAACGATATGGAAAACCCGAAGAAGTGGCTTATGCGGCAGTTTATCTGCTTTCGGATGCCACAACATGGATAACAGGAAGTACAGTACTGATAGATGGAGGTTATACATTACAATAATTGATGAATATGAATGCATTTATTAAAGCAATATCTTATTTTTTACCTGCAAAGCTTGTTACTAACGACGATTTAGTGCGTGAATTTCCTGAATGGACTGTTGATAAAATTGCCGGAAAAGTTGGTGTATCAGAACGACATATTGCTTCTGCAGATGAAACTGCTGCCGATATGGCAATTCAAGCAGCTGAGAAACTTTTTGCAGAACATTGCATCGACCGCAGCACCATTGATTTTGTACTGCTTTGTACACAAAGTCCAGATTATTTTTTGCCAACATCGGCTTGTATTATTCAACACCAGTTGGGTTTAGCAACATCATGTGGTGCGTTGGATTTTAATCTTGGTTGTTCCGGTTTTGTTTATGGATTATCCCTTGCAAAAGGATTAATTGCTGCCGGAATAGCCTCTAATGTGTTACTACTGACAGCCGAAACATATTCCAAACATATTCATCCCAATGACAAGGGAAACAGAACTATTTTTGGTGATGCTGCTGCTGCAACTTTAGTTTCTACCGAAGGTTTTGCTTCAATTGAAAATTTCTGTTTGGGAACTGATGGAAGAGGAGCTGAAAATCTCATTGTTAAAAAAGGCGGATTACGACAAAAAGAAGCTTTAAATGATGAAAGTATTGATGAATCGGGTAATCTAACTTCCTCCGATTTTTTATTTATGAATGGAGGCGAAATATTTAATTTTACTTCCGAAGCTGTTCCGGTTCTTGTTGAGCAAGTATTGCTCAAAAATTCGCTTAAAATGGACGAAATTCAATTGTTTGTATTCCATCAAGCTAACAAATACATGATGAATTATCTTCGAAAGCTGATTGATATAGAGCCCGAACGATTTTACTTTTGTCTCGAAAAGGTTGGAAATACGGTTTCATCGACCATTCCCATAGCACTTTATGAAGCTCAAACAGAAGGCAAATTAGTTGGAAATATACTATTGGCTGGCTTTGGTGTAGGTTATTCATGGGGAGCTACAATTCTAAAAATCAGAAATTAAAAATTTGGATTTAAAACTAGTGGTTGATGATAAAGATTTTACGCTCGACACTTGACTTCAAACTTTTTCTAAACTTATTATTAATTGTTTCTCCTTGGTTAATTCTTATTGGTTTTTCCTTAATTTCAGGCCATTTTATTACTGAATCTATTCCAGTTTGGTCAGATGAACTTTCGTATTGGCACGAAATTTTTTCTCTTAGTCAAAAAGGATTTCATCATGGATATTACACTTACAATGAAATAATTCCCTCTATTTCTAATTTTGGACCACATGGATTGGGTACAGTTTCGGTTTACACACTTTTTGCAAAATTTTTCGGTTGGAAATCATATTCTATGATCATTGCAAATGCATTCTTTATATCGATTGCATTTTGTATCTTAGTCATTATTGTAAAACCGGCATCGAAAGTTATTACTTTTATTTTTCTTTTCACAATTACCTACACTCCTTATCTTCTGTTTTCGATTACTTCCATGTCCGAAGGATTAAATTATGCGCTGGTTATCGTTTATTTTAGTTTATTACATATATTAATTCAACATAAAAGAAAAACTGTATTTATCTTATTATTAGTTGTTTGTACTTATTTTTCCATTATTCGCATTATTTATATCCTGTTTTTTTTGCCACTTTTATTTGTTTTAAAAAAAGAATATAAGTTTGATTCAAAATTGTTCTTGTATTTTGGATTCTGGATTTTATTTAGCGTAATTTTATTTATATTTAGTAGCTGGTTTGTGTCTCCTTATCCCGATTCTTTTTTAAATGAATTATTTAAAGTAAATGGATTAAATCAAAAAATATCACTATTTACTGCTCATTTTGTAGCTAATTTAAAAAATTTTGTAAATCCTTTTTCAGATGATATATTGCAAGTATTAGAACGTTATTTTGTATTTATAGTACTGATTTACAGTTTTATAAAATCAAAATTGCTTCGTACCAAATTCAAAAGGATTGAAATCAGATATTTTGTAGTATTTTTGATTTTATTTTCAGTATTTCTTATCACTGTTGCAGCTTATGATGTGTTTGACTGGCGGGATTATCGGGTTTTAGCGCCGGTTTTATACGGTTCTATTCTATTTTTAATGCTTAATTCCAACCCTTATAATTTTTATAGTTCTTTGGCAATCAATTGTATTATTTTTGTATTTTTGATTATTTCACCGGCATTAACTAAATTCTTAAATGAAAAAAGGTTTGAAAAACCAAAAGTAAACGAAATATTGAATCGGATTGAATATACAACAAATGAAAAAAGTACATTTGAAAATACTATTGCAGTAAAGTCGTTTACTCAGCATATAGTACTAAATGTACCTGCCGGAATAGGTATCAGTACAGTAGATAGTTTTTCTGACAATTTACATTCAAAGTATATTTTCTCAGAAATAATACTCACACTAAAAACATACCAACTAATTGATTATAATGGTATTGGATATTTATATTCTAAAAAAATAAATTAAAAACAATCAACTAATAATAGTATATTGAAATCATGATACCATTCAACAAACCTTATCTCACGGGCAAAGAAGCTCATTATATGTATGAAGCAGTTTTTACAGGAAAATTGTCGGGAAATGGCATGTTTACCCAACGCTGTCAGGCTTACTTCGAAAAACGATATGGATTTAAAAAATGCCTGCTCACAACCTCATGTACCGATGCGCTTGAAATGGCAGCAATACTTTGCAATATTAAACCTGGCGACGAAGTAATTATTCCGAGTTATACATTTGTTTCTACCGCCTTAGCTTTTGTGCGACAGGGAGCTACGATAATTTTTGCCGATAGTCAGATTGACCATCCGAATATTGATGCTGAAAAAATAGAGGCATTGATTACTTCCAAAACCAAAGCAATTGTACCGGTACATTATGCAGGTATGGCTTGCGATATGGATAAAATAATGGATTTGGCCGAGAAATATAATTTAATTGTAGTTGAGGATGCTGCTCAAGCGGTAGATTCATTTTACAACGGTCATGGGGTATACGCCAATGCTGCGTTGGGTTCTATTGGACATTTGGCGGCATTTTCGTTTCATGAAACTAAAAACTTAATTTCCGGTGAAGGCGGAATGCTTGCAATAAATGATGAACGTTTTATACAACGAGCAGAAATTATTTGGGAAAAAGGAACAAATCGTGCTGAATTTTTTCGTGGCGAGGTCAATAAATACGGTTGGGTCGACATTGGGTCATCATTTTTACCTTCGGAGGTTATAGCTGCATTTCTTTGGGCGCAAATTGAACACTTGGATGAGATACAAAACAAACGAAAGGAACATTGGAAAACGTATTATGAAGCATTATTGCCTCTTGAAAAATGTGGATTTTTCAAATTACCAAAAATCCCGGAGTATTCAACTAACAATGCTCACATGTTTTACCTCGTTTTTCCATCAGTCAATGAACGAACTGATTTGATAAATACACTCAAAAGTAATGAGATTTGGGCTGTATTTCATTATTTAAGTTTACATAGTAGCCCGTATTATATAGAAAAACATGATGCTAGAATACTTGAAAATTGCGATCATTTTGCTGACAGTTTGGTACGTTTACCACTGTTTTATGAACTCAGTGAAACCGATTTGGACAAAATAATTGCTGCTATTCATAGTCATTTCAAGGTCAGTAAAACTATATCAAACTAATGCAGAAAGCCAATAAATATATAGTTCCAATACTTTTAGTATTCTTGTTTTCAGCATATTATGCTCTTTTGAAGTATATTGATGCCGATAAAAATGATATAGTTGAACATGCAAAATTTGCAAGACAAATGTGTACTGGAACTATACCTTATACCGGTAATTTTATGCTCTATTTGTTGGTAAATATCTTTTCGTTTTTTACAGCGAATGTTCTATTTTCTGAAATAAGTTTGTGTTTATTACTTGCTTTTGCAGGTACTTACCGATATTATTTGTCATTCACAAAAATAAATGAAATTGGCGGTATAAAATCAGATAAACCATGGATTAGCATTTTATTTGCCATAAGTTTGCTTTTTATTTTTGTAATACCAATCCCGAGCTGTTTTTTGGGCGATTATTTTATGTACATTGGCAATTATGCCCCAAATGTATGGCATAACTCCACTATACTTTTTCTGTTTCCTTTTGCGCTTATTCTTTTTGACTTGTCATTTAAACAGTTACAAGTTTATGATTCCAAACGAAACGGTTGGATTTTATTGTTAATTGCACTGAACCTTTTTATCAAGCCTAGTTTCTTTTTAGTTTTCATTTGTGCTTATCCACTTATGTTGTTGATACAATACGGTTTTCAAAAGCAATTCTGGTTTAGCATCATTCCAGTGATGCTAGGAATGATAATCCTAATAATTCAGTATGTAGTTATTTATAAAATTTCCGGTCCTGCTGCCAATGATTCTTCATCTGTTGTTTTCTTGCCTTTCTATAAAAATCCGGAGCTGAATCAGGACATGATTTATATTCCTTTTGCAATGATTTTTTCGCTGTTTTTTCCTATTCTTTATACAATTTTAAATTTCAAAAAACTTTATAAGAGCAAACTTTTTCTATATACTTTTCTATCGTTTGTATTTTCGGTGCTGATTTTCTTTTGTGTTTCCGAAACTGGACGCAGGGCCTCGCATGGAAATTATTATTGGCAAATTGTAATTAGCGTATGGTTATGTTTTTTTGTAACATTACGAGCTCTTATTAAGGACTTTAAAGAAAAAGGAAATACAATTAAAAATGTGTTTTTATTTCTATTATTTGGAGTTCATGTGCTAGTTGGAATTATTTATTTTGTTCGGATATTGGTTACCGGAAGTTACTATTAAATAATCAGATACTTTGAATCAGTTTTAATCACTTATATGCTTTTTAATTCTATATCTTTTGCACTGTTTTTACCTATAGTCTTTTTTCTTTATTGGTTTATTGCCAATAAAAGTTTAAAATTTCAAAATATATTATTACTAACATCCAGTTACTTTTTTTATGGATGCTGGGATTGGCGTTTTTTGTTCTTACTGGTTTTTTCAACAGCTCTTGATTATTTTACCGGATTAAAAATGGTTGATGCGAAAACTCTTTTTTCAAAAAAGTTTTGGTTTTGGCTAAGTATTTTTGTTAATCTGGGATTTCTAGGAGTATTTAAGTATTATAATTTTTTTGTATCTACATTTGCTAATGCACTTTTAGGACTTGGGGTTCAGGCTGATTTTTCAACTTTGAATGTGATTTTGCCTGTTGGCATATCCTTCTACACTTTTCATGGATTGTCTTATGTAATTGATATTTACAATAATAGAATTAAGCCTGAACGTAATTTTATTAACTATTCTGTTTTTGTTTGTTTCTTTCCTCTTTTAGTTGCTGGTCCAATTGAACGAGCGACTCATCTTTTACCACAAATTATTCGTAAACGTGAATTCAATTATCATAAGGCAACGGATGGACTTCGTCAAATTCTGTGGGGTTTATTCAAAAAAATTGTTATTGCCGATAATTGTGCAAGTTTTGTAAATCAGATATTTTCAAATTATCATACATTAAATGGCAGTACTTTACTTGTTGCTGCAATACTTTTTGCTTTTCAAATTTATTGCGATTTTTCGGGTTATTCCGATATTGCTTTGGGTGCCGCTCGGCTTTTCGGTATAGAATTACTTCGCAATTTTGCATTTCCGTATTTTTCACGGGATATTGCAGAGTTTTGGCGAAGATGGCATATTTCATTAACCACTTGGTTTCGCGATTACTTGTATATTCCATTGGGCGGAAGTCGCGGTACTAAAATTAAGGTTGTACGAAATACCTTTATTATCTTTCTTGTAAGTGGTTTTTGGCACGGTGCCAATTGGACTTTTCTGGCTTGGGGTGCACTTCATGCTATGCTATTTCTACCACTTATACTGCTTAAACGAAACCGTTATAATACCAATATAGTTGCTCAAGATAAATTACTCCCTAGCTGGAAAGAATTTTTTCAAATGGGAACTACTTTTTTATTGGTGGTAATTACATGGATATTTTTCAGAGCCAATACATTGTCTGATGCGATAGAATTCTGTTATCGAATTGCATCATATTCATTATTTACCTTACCTCAAATGTCATTTAGTATTTTGAATATCTCTATAATTGCTATTCTTGTATTTTTTATAATAATTGAGTGGGTGGGTCGAAATCAGCAATATGCTATTGCAAACTTAGGCTTTAATCATCCTAAAGTTTTTCGTTACTTCTTTTATTATTTTCTTATTATGTTAATAATTGTATTTAAAGGCAATGATCAACAGTTTATATATTTCCAGTTTTAAATATATTACCTAAACTCAAGTTATTGAAAATGAGATTTTTTATAATAAAATTATTGTTTTTTTTTGGTCTACCAGCTACCATTTGGTTAATTGTAGAGATGCTTTTACCAATAAATACATTTACTCACAGACAATGGGAAGCTGTTCGATTTAGTGTAATTCCGCATCAATTTAGCGTTTACCCCAATATTAATTCTGAAAAAAAATCAGTTGGTGATTTATGCTATAATTCTTCAAACGCTATAGTAAAAAATGAATACTGGATAACTGATTCAATAGGTTTCAGAAATAATAAATTCATACAACAAGCTGATGTTCTTCTAATTGGCGATTCTTTTTTTACAGGATCTTCACTCAGTCAGGAAAACGTATTTTGCAATAAATTGCAACAAAAAATGGGAAATTTGTATACGATTTATAATTTTGCACCAGCTGATTTTAAAAAATTTGATAAATTTTTAAGACTTGGAATTATAAAAAAACCAAAACTTATAATCTACTCTATTGTTGAGCGAAATTGTCCATCCAAAATTGAACTTTATGGTAGTAGAATTGATAAACTTAAAAATTATATTGAAGAAATTTTAGGATATAAAAATTTCAATGTTTATCTTGACCGAATGTTTCGGTTTTACTCAGTGGAGTGGTTAAGAGCAAAAATTTATAATCAAAAAGGAGTTGGAATGCCTTCAACAGATCAATCAGGAATGTTTTTTGAAGAAGGGCTTCGTCAAGGTCATCGTACTTCAGAATTAATGGAAACACTTTCTAACTTACGAAGCTACAAGAAGTATTGTGACTCATTGCAAATTAAATTTATGTTTTTGCCAATGCCCGATAAAGAAACGGTTTATTATGAACGGGTTTCTTTTGCGCACCAACCTGATTATTTAATTCATCTGGACTCCTTGCTACAAAAGTCAAATGTATTGACATTCAATACATTAAACTTGTATAATGATTATCGAAAATCAAATAACCAACTTCTTTACCATTTGGATGACACACATTGGAATGAAAATGCTACAGAGTTAGTATCAACCCATATTGCTGATACAATTTTGAAAAAACATCTTTTAGATTGAAAAATTTCAGATACGAAGAAAATATTTACATTTTAAATTATTTCAATTAAATAATTAGATGAGGTACAAATCGGCTTAAATTATCAGTAATCAGCGTATTAGTTTCGCGTATTCCTATTCCGGCTGCTTCTTGACCAATAACCCAACTACCAATGAGTGGATAATTCCCATCAAATTCTGGTAATGGACAAAGTTCTTGGTAAATAAATCCTTCTTCACCATAATCGCCTTTAGTTTCAGAGATTAAAGTTCCATTGTTAAATAGTTGAATATTAGCTCCTTCGCGTGATAAAATTGGTTTTTTTGCATAGCTAAAACCAAGCGACATTTTGTCAAATTCAGTAAATGTTGGAAGTAAATTTTCATGCCCTGTATTAAGTTTCCACAATATCGGCAGTATGGCTTTGTTGGATAATATCATTTTCCAGCTTGGTTCTATCCAGTTTGTTTTATTTCTATCTGGGATAATGTGATTGCCAAATTCCTCATTCACAAGCCATTCCCATGGGTATAGTTTAAAAATATTTTTTATTGCTGAATCTTCTATATCACGGAATTCTTTAAAATCTACATTCCAACCGATATCCATCAAATTGATGAAATTGGTTTCCATACCAGCTTGTATAGCACAGTCACGCAGGTATTCTGTTGTAGTTAGGTCTTCTAAATTTTGATCATCAGCGGAAAAATGCAAAATTCCGGGATGCAAGAATTCTTTTAAATATTTCCAATAAGCTATCAGTTTTTCGTGTATGGAATTAAATTGATCGTTTTTCGGATGCGTATCTTGCAACCAATACCATTGAATTACGGATGCTTCAAATAAGGATGTAGGAGTGTCGGCATTGAATTCAAGCAATTTTGGAATTCCATCTTTCATTGAAAAATCAAAACGACCGTATATTGCCGGTGCATCATTGTTCCAACTCTCCTCAATGTGAGAAATAAACCATTCAGGAATATGAAATCGACGATAAAGTTTATTATCAATCACATATTGAACTGCTTCCAGGCATAAATCCCAAAGTTCGTTTGTTGCTTTTTCAATTTGATTAATTTCTGTTAAATTAAATTCATAAAAAACGGATTCATCCCAATAGCTGGTATCGAGTGTATGAAAACCAAAGCCGAGCTCTTCCACTTTTCTTTGCCATTCGGTACGTGGCGTTGCAATTTTTCTTTTCATTTATTACTATGATGAAACATGATATGTACTACTGCCAAAACCTCCCCGAACTGTGGCACTTTTAAAAGCGCTGCTTCCTATATTCGAACTTTCGTGAATTCCACTCGAAAAATATCCGGCACGATAATATCCACCGGGAGTGAAAATTCCATAGGGACGGAATACATAAAAACCTCCAAAATGTGAGTGACCTTCGGTGCGTGAATATCCGGCAGTGGTATCAGAGCGCATATATACTTTTCGGTCGTGTTCGGTTTTATGATTGCACGATGATAAAGCCGTTGCAACCAAAACCAATTGAATGATTTTCGATTTTTTCATGGCTTATTTCACGGTTATATATAATTCATAATCTTTTTTCAAATATACATTTTTCGTTTCCCCATTTTCATTTTCAGCTTCTTCGCTGCTAATTCCTAATCCGGGTATTGTGTCACGATGAACGGTAGTTTTTACCAAAACATTGTGAGCCCAAACTTTGTTTGTACAGATTAACACATCTAAGCTGTCGTTTAAATGATCTACCTGCATGCTAGTTTCAACAGCGCCTTTTTTTTGTACTTCTGTTACCTTGTCCTCATTGCAGCCCATAAAAGCTGAAATCATAAATAATAAAACTATCAGTTTGTTCATAAAATTTGATTTTAATATTGTTTTTTTCTTACTCAAAAATTACTGTTTTCTTAAATCCATTGCTCCCCTTATTTCTGTCGAAACTTCATTAAGCCATCCAGCCTGTTGAAAAACAGCTGTTTGTATTTTTATAAACCGAATGTGTGGCAAATATACAGAATTTCCTACTGAATCTACAGCATTTGAAATATCAAATTTATTAGCACCTAAATCAGCATTATAATCATTTCCATAAAGGTTTTTTGCATATCCCCAAGTGAAAAGGGTAGTGGGTACTATCCAGTTTTGTGTTTCTGAATTTGATATATTGATGTATGAATCCGGTAATTTTGTTCCCCAAAATGTAATGCTATCGGATGATGTATAAGGCCACCACCAAGCCGAAGAGTATTTTGAACCATAACCTGATTTTAACTCTCCATGACTCCCTTCACTATCTTTCCAAGTTATATTAGTAGTATCCGAAATGGATTTATAATAGCGCACCCAATAGTGTCGTTTGGAATTGGCAAACTGATTACCTTTCAATTCGTACCATGTATCATTAGGCAATCCATCATTGTTCGAGTCGCTCATAACATAAACTATTCCCGGTTCAGGTGAAGCACCTTTCAGAGCAAAAACTTCAAAATCAAAATTATCGCCGTTTAATACATTGTGATCAAATCCGGCAACCACATAACCACCAAATCCTCCCAAATATAAAAATCCTTTATCGTTTGTGGGCTCACCAATTAGGTTGGAAGTATCCGTTTTTTTTGCAAGTAGTGCATGCTGACCGGGCGCGTAAACATAATCAAATACCTTTGTAATGTATGACGACGACTTGACCGGCTCTTGAAACCACCAGCATGAACTTACAAGTAAAGGCAAAATGAGTAAAATAATTGTTCGTTTAATTCGAAAATGCATTGAAAACTATTTAATAAAGTGCGACAAAGTTACATTTTTTTTTAGCTATCTATTGAAGTTATAATATTTTTTTATCAACAAAATTGAATAAAATATATAAATATTAAATTGCTGTAAATGAGTATATTATTTTATTAAATGAATGCTTTTATTAGCTGTTAAAATAATAATAAGTATTCAATTTCCAGAAGATTTTGTATTTTTATACACAAAAATAGGTTTTGACCAAAATTTTCCTTTAATTTGTAAGCTATTTTAAATTCATTGTTATGTTAAAAACAAAATTCGCAATTTTTCTCTTTTTAATGTTTTGTTCCTCATTTTTTGCACAACAATACAAAGATTATTTTACGGATAATGCTTGCAGGGTCGATTTTCATTTTTGCGGTAATGCGCGCGAAACTTCTGTTTTTCTAGACAGAATAAAACTTGAACCATTCTGGGGAGGACGACACGGCCATTTATCCACTAATCTGAATCTGGGAGATTTTCGCTTTCGGGTGCTGGATAGTCTGAGCAATCAGCAAATTTATATTGACGGTTTCAGTGCGCTGTTTCACGAATGGCAATCAACACCAGAAGCCCTTAAAACTTCAAAAAGTTTTGAACAAACTATTCAATTTCCATTTCCACAACATGCTGTAAATTTGATTATTGAAAAGCGGCTGGATTTTGATAAATGGCAGGAATTATTTCGTTATTCACTCAGCCCTACTGATAAACTGATTGAGAAAACCATTCCAAAAGCTGTACCGATAAAAATAATATCCAAGTCTTTAACAGCTGAAAAAGCTATTGATATAGCAGTCGTTGCTGAAGGTTATTCTGCAAAAGAACAGCAAAAGTTCTATAAGGATGCTTACCAATTAGCCAGAAATCTGTTGACTCACGAACCGTTTAACAAATACAAAAGTCGGATTAATATTTATGCCATTGCAGCATCTTCGGAACAGTCGGGGATATCACTCGAAAATAAATCGGATTGGAAAAATACTGTAGTAAATTCACATTTTTACACTTTTTACGAGCCACGTTACCTCACAACCGAAAATTCGTTTAAACTTAGGGATTTGGCTGCACTTGTTCCTTACGATGCTATTTATGTGCTGGCTAATACTTCAACTTATGGTGGTGGTGGAATTTACAATTTTTATGCACTTACAGCTGCCGATAATAAATTAGCAACACAAGTAACTGTCCATGAGTTTGGTCATTCATTTGCCGGATTGGCTGACGAGTATTTTTACGATAAAGATGTGCTGGACGGTTCTTATGATATCAAAAAAGAGCCTTGGGAACCAAATATCACATCGTTGGTGCGATTTGATACGAAATGGAAAAGTAGTGTGGCTCAAGAAACAATTATTCCAACGCCTCTAAGCGATACAATTAAGACTAAAATCGGAGTTTTTGAAGGTGCCGGTTATCTCAAAAACGGTTTGTATCGTCCATGTTTTGATTGCCGCATGCGGACCAATAAAGCAGCAGAGTTCTGTTCGGTTTGCAAGGAAGCTATTGAACGAATGATTTTGTATTTGACAGAGGAATAAACTTATTCCAGATACAAATAATCGCAATGTATCAGTGGTTTTTGATTTTTTTTACCCAGCATTTCTCTGCATTTATCGCTGTCGTATTGAGCTTTACCAATACCAAGTGATTTCCCAATATGATTGATAATTTTCACAATATCGTCTTTTTCAAAATCCCCAATAATGGCCGTAGCTCCAATAGGCAATAAACTAACTGCTTTCTCACCGGTTAATACCTTGGTTGCATTTTCATTTACATGAATTTCACCTTTAGCAAAACCTTCGCTGTGTGCAATCCATTTTTTCACGCTCGAAACCTCTTCATTAGCAGGCAAAAATCTAGTACAAACTGCATCTACCTTATTATCAAGTAATTGCTGTAGTATTCCGTCTTTTTTCCCATTTGCTATAATCACTTCAATGCCTTCATCGGCTATTTTTCTGGCAATACTGGTTTTAGTCAGCATGCCTCCTCGCCCGAAAGTTGATTTAGAACTTTCAATAAAATCAGAAATGTCCTGCCCTTTCTCAATCTGACTAATCACTTTCGATTCAGGATTGGAAGGTGAACCGTTATAAATACCATCAATATTACTCAGAATTATCAGCGCATTCATATCCATCATCGAGGCAATAAGTCCCGAAAGTTCGTCATTATCTGTAAACATCAACTCGGTAACCGAAACTGTATCATTCTCATTTACAATTGGAATAACTTTGTTATCAAGCATCACACGCATACAGTTTCGTTGGTTGAGGTAATGGCGACGACTGCTGAAATTTTCTTTCATAGTCAGTACTTGACCAACCATTATGCCATGTTCGCGAAACAAATCGTAATAATGATTTATCAGCTTAGCTTGTCCTACAGCAGAAAAAAGTTGCCGCTGATCTACTACGTCCATTTTTTTAGTGATACCCAACACACTTCGTCCAGAAGCTACTGCACCGGATGAAATCATAACTATTTCAACTCCCTTTTTGTGTAATTGTGAAACCTGATCAACTATTGCCGACATGCGCGTGATGTCGAGAGTGCCATCTGCCCGGGTTAACACATTGCTTCCAATTTTTACGGCTATTTTTTTGTATCTCAGAGACATAATTTATAATTCATAATTCA
>CAZEEB010000024.1:0-16701 GCA_964511245.1 uncultured Paludibacter sp. | reverse complement strand
AATAAACAACCAATTACAATCCGGTAAAACGTGGGTTGTAGAACAAATGAAAGTCCACCTGTTTCAGTAAGAAACAAAACTATTGCAGTAAAGCAAACCGTAAAAATTGCCCTTCGGCTAATCAGATACAGCGAATGTTCATCGCGTGCGGTCCATTTCCAGACTACGTTATTGAAAGCCAGTACAAAGAAGGAAAAGAATAACCAAGACATACAGCAGTTTTTAAAGGAATGCAAAGATATGATTTTTGAAGAAAAATCAGTACAGTGATGTGATAAATTCAATGTCGTGTTTTGAACCCAAACTTGCTAAGACACGAAGCCCTAAAGTGTGTATATTCGTTGTGTTTTGGCAACTTTGGGTTGTTGCGGTCAGAAAATCACAGTTTATTTAGTGTAAAATCAGTACTTTTTAAACCCAATAATTTCACGCACTTCGCGGATGGTTCTGGCGGCGCTTTCGTGGGCTTTTTCTTTGCCGATGCGCATTACCTTAGCCACATAGTCGTTGTCGGCCGAAATGGCTTTTATTTGCTCTCTGAAAGGCTCTGTAAAAGCAATCATATCCACAGCCAATTGTTTCTTCATATCGCCGTAGCGAATCTGGCAGCTATTGTATTGTTCTTCAAAGAAACTAAGTGTTTCGGGCGCTGAAACTACTTTCATCAACTGGAAGATATTCTGAATAGCTTCCGGTTTTGCCTGATTAGGTTCAGTTGGACCGCTATCGGTCACAGCTTTCATTACTTTTTTACGAATAGCTTCCGGTTCATCAGCCAGAAAAATGGCATTGCCTTCGCCTTCCGATTTTCCCATTTTGCCTGTTCCGTTAAGTCCGGGGATTTTTACCAGCTCATTCCCGAAATTAAATGCCTGGGGTTCGGTAAAATATTCCACGTTGTACATGCGGTTAAAGCGGTTGCTGAACTGACGGGTCATTTCCAAATGCTGTTCCTGGTCTTTTCCTACAGGTACTTTGGTGGCTTTGTGAATCAAAATATCGGCAGCCATCAGCGTGGGATAAGTAAGTAATCCGGCATTGACATTTTGCGGCTGCTGGCGAATTTTATCTTTAAAGGAGGTGCAGCGTTCCAGTTCGCCAATATAGGCATTCATATTCAGAAACAGATACAACTCGACCGTTTCGGGCACATCACTCTGAATATAGAGCGTGCATTTTTCGGGGTCGAGACCGGCGGCCAGATATTCGACCATTACCTGACGCACGTTTCCGTACAAGTCGCCCGGTGTGGGGTGTGTGGTAAGTGAATGATAATCAGCAATAAAAAAGTAGCAATTGTGCTCGTTTTGCATACTTATAAAATTGCGCAACGCGCCAAAGTAATTTCCTAAATGTAGGTTTCCGGTTGGGCGTATGCCGCTTACTACTGTTTCCATGTTATAAGGAAGCCCCCTAACCCCCTAAAGGGGGGATTTAGGATAGCTTCGTTTAGTATGTTTTGTTTTTAACTTATAATTTTACAATCAACTCTAATATTTATTCCCCTTTCGAAAGCTAAGTAGGCATCTCTTAATCCTCGTAAAGTAAGGAAGCCCCCTAACCCCCTAAAGGGGGGATTTAGGATAGCTTCGTTTTGAATGTTTTGTTTTTAACTTATAGTTTTAAAAATCAATGCTAATTCTTAATCCTCGTAAAGTTTGGATTTAGGATAGCTTCGTTTTGTATGTTTTGTTTTTAACTTATAGTTTTAAAAATTAATGCTAATATTGTTCCCCCTTCAGGGGGTTAGGGGGCATCTTGAGTTTTACTCTATAGGTATGGTTCTCTTAATCCGCTGATCGAGCGAAGTGAGTGTTTCGGTGGTTGCCACGCCTGGTATTTCCTGAATTTTGCCGTTGAGCAATTCCATGAGGTGCTCGTCGTTTTTGGCGTATAATTTTACGAGTATGGTGTAATTGCCAAGTGTATATTGCGATTCTACAATTTCCGGAATTTTTTCCAGTTCTTTTACCACTTCTTTATACATAGAACCTCGTTCGAGGGTGATGCCAATATAAGCACACATCTGAAACCCCAGCATTTTAGGGTTTACATTATAACCCGATCCGGTTATTACATCGATATCAATCAAGCGTTGAACGCGTTGGTGAATGGCAGCTCGCGAAACACCACACATTTCGGCTACATCCTTAAATGGCATACGGGCATTCTGAGTTATAATCTGCAGAATTTTACGGTCGAGATGATCAATTTTTTCCATAATCAGTTGATTTTCTATATCATTTAGGCAGCAAAAATACACATTTTAAATGAAAATCAAAATAAATATGCATTTAATTTCAATTACATATACATTATTGAAAGAAATTTGTTTAAAATATCTGCTTTTTGATAATAAGTAATGTGATAAAGTTAGTGTTGTATTATGGACACCCTCGTTTAACTGTTTTTTGAGAACTAATGTTTCAAACCAGATAATCTCTAATGATAATTCCGAAATGAATTTATTTCAATGGTACACCGCAAATTTTCCGGTTTTGCGTGTTGATTCGGTAAATACCACCAGAATGTACATGCCGTTTTTTAAGTCACTTACAGACATGGTGCTGTCAGTTAGCAATTTGCCGGTTTTTAGAGCTATGCCATTTAAGTTTTGGACTATGAAAGTCGATTCGGTTGGTTTGTTTACTTTTACTTTCAGTTTTGCAATTGCCGGATTGGGCTTAAGAATTAAAGGGAAATTATCTGATGGCAAACTTCCATTTATATCCCAGGGTTGCCCAACAAATTTACCCCATATAAATTCAGCCAGTTCGGGGTGATCAATATAGGGATTGCGATTATGCTGAAGTTTAAATACAGCATTGTTTCTGTTTATTTCTTTGGAGCTCACGGGGTCCTGACGGTGCCATTTGAGCAATAGCGCCACTGCATTTGCCCGAAAAACCGGATAAGTGCCACCCAACATCATGCTTGAAGTACCGAGACTTTGCCATCGGTATGCATAATCTTCGTAGCAGGTAACCATGTACATATAGTCGCGGGCAAAATCGCCTTTGTATTCATCAGCAGGCTCAAACACAGCTCCGGTGTATTGAGGCGAATAGGAGGTAGACTGACCTACTTTCACAACTCCGTTTGTGAAATCGAGTGAGGATGTAACTACGCCAATCGGATAGTTGAGCTTAGCACTGTTAGCAGTAGCATCGGATGGATATAAATTGTGTAAATCGGTGCCTATGGGCGCTGAATTTTCTTGTCCGGAAGCTATGCCAAACCAGCTTTTAGGCAGCGAATGTTCTCTGTTCAATCCGCTAAACGATGTACGATGGTACGAAGAATACATATCCCAAAAAAAACCATCGGGATGCCAATCGGTACTTTGAAAATCGGTACTTAAAGCATTGTAGTCGAGCTGTGTGTGAACTTTGATAATATTGAAAAGTGCTGTTTTTAGCTCTTTATCTGTTTTTCCGTTGGCAGCAGTGTAATATCCATCGGGGGCTTGTGCCTGTACCAAAGTATAGGCTATGAGTAATACGAAATAAAGGAGTTTTTTAAAATTAAAAGTCGGGAAATTCATTGATTTATAACTCTAATGCGCTGAGCAATGCTATCAAAAAAAATAGTATGAACAGCCTCTGTGTTTATTCTCAAAATTCTGAGTCAATGCTTGAATATTAATACAGCACTTTTAGTGTTTTGAGTATTTGATGATCGGCAATTTGGAGCAAATATAAGCCTTTATGAGTAAATGGCAGTATAACTTCATTCGAATTGGCGAGAGTTGAAAACACTTTTTTGCCAATAGCATCGAAAACTCTGATTTCAGAACCTGAATGCAGGTTTTTAAGTTCAATACCGTTAGCGCTAATTGACCAGGAAATTGGGATATCTGAAACAGATTCGAAGGCAGTGTTAGTCAAGGTTTGAACTGCAATTTGATTGGAAGTAGAACCCCCGTTTCCGATGGGTGTAACCGTGTAAAAGTAGGAATGCGAACTCAATAAATTGCTGACCGTATAACTATTTACATTGCCTACCAATTTTGGAAATCCTGCAACCGAAACGTTGGAGTTGATTGGAACATTTAAAACAAGCTTAACTTTATCCAAAATCACACGTTTGGCAACCACTGTGTAAAGCGACAAAACAGATGATGCTGTGGATACAGGCATATCGACCGTAAAATCCTGATAATCAACTGCAGTAGGCCAGGTAGCGATTAACTGATTATCGAGTGTAGCCATCAATGGCGCAGCATTATCAGTGCTAAATTGCTTGGCACGAACGGTTAATGTACTTGTGGCATTAGCAAGATTTAAAACCGGAAGAGTTAATTTTCCGTATTGTGTTCCCGATCCAAATTTTTCTGTTCCGGCAGTATTAAGCACGTAGCCATCTTTAGCCCAGCCATTTGGCAAAGCCAATAAAAATTCTTCGTCAATCAGTGTCGTCGGATTTGTGCCAATAACTTCCATGCTGTAAACATTCAGACTATAATCAGTAGCACCGGCAGAAGGTGTCCAGGTAGCCACAAAACCACTGTTTGAGGTGTTTGTAGGAGGTAAAGCCGCAAATTCATCGCTGGTGTTTGTTTTTAGTTTCAGAAACAAGGGTGAAATTCCAGCTCCCGAAATACTTAAAATGGCATTCATATTTCCCAGCACTGATGATTGGTAATGAATTCGAATCGTTGTACCGGCTTCGGCTTCGGCCTTCGGTATAGTGGCTTTATTCAAACTAAAAAAACCAGCGTTTGCACCTCCAAGCGTTAGTGTTAAATCGCCTGTAAGATTAGCTGCTTTTAAGTTGATGGTGGTATCTTTTTGTTGCTGATAATAGGTTTTACCGAAATTAATGGTATCGTTATCGGTTGGAAAACTAAGGTATGGGAAATTTATATATCCATCCAATCTAAAAGGAATATTGATACGGTCACCCCAAATATATTCTACCAGTTTTGGATTGTCGATAAATGGGTTTCTGTTTTTTTGAATGCCGTACACCACATCGTTTCGGGTAGTTTCTTTAATGCTCACGGGATCTTGTCTGTGCCATTGAAGCAAGAGGGCAATTGCCCAGGGTTTCAGTACCGGATAGCGGTTATTTTGCATCATGTTTTCGGGCTTGGAAGTGTCCCACTTTGCAGCATAATGTTCATAAGCTGTAGCCATGTAAAAATAGGCTCGGGCAAAATCGCCTTTGTATTCGTCGGCTGGTTCAAATACATTGCCGGTATAGCCATCGTAAACGCCCGGACCTACTTTGCTTACTCCGTTATTGGTTGTAGCTATGCCACTAACCACACCCAGCGGGTTGTCGTTTTTCGACATATTGGTTATTCCATCAGCCGGAAAAAGATGATTTAAATCTTTTGCAGGGCAGTCCGGGTGGGTTATGTCGCATCCCCACCAGCTTTTTGGTACCGAATGTTCTATTTCGATAGTAGAACCAAAAGCACTAAAGCTTGGATTTGGATTTGGAAAATAACGCACATTGGCTGAATACATATCAATTACAGCATTGGTAGCCGGGTCCCGGTCGGTATAATAAAAACCTTCCCAAGTTTTTCCGGGACCTGAACCATAATCGAGGTAATGGGTAGTATCCTGACAAATAATATTGTGAAGTTCAGTTTTAAGAACTGCGGTTTTTTTGCCTTCCAGGGTGCTATAATAGCCCGTTGGTACTGCGCCATACGACGAGCAAAAAATCAAAAATAACAACAGATATAAAACTAAATTACGCATACTGCTTATGCTTTAAAAAAGCACTTTTATTAAATTAAATTTCTGATTTTGAATTATTTGCAACAAGTAAGTTCCTTTTTTTGATAAGCCAAGTTCAAGCTGACCGGATATATTCTGAAAATGTTGCAACTCTTTTCCGCTAATATCAAGTAGTTTTAGCTGACAGTTTTCCGGAAGATTTTGTACTAAAATACCTTTTCCGAAAGGTAGCCATTTAACAGGGCTTAAGTGTTGAAATTCCAGTCCGGTATTTGTTTTCAATGTCCGAACCTGTATTTGATTTGAAACCGGCACATTATTTCCTTCGGGAGTGACGCTATAGTAATAGCTTGAATCGGCAACAAGTCCGTTCACTTGTAAGGAGAAAACATTGCCTGCAGATTTTGGATAACCATTTGCCATTACAGCCGATTGAACAGAACCCTGAGTAGCTACTTTTACATAATCCACATACACCCGGCTGCCCGATGTTGCTGAAAGTGAAATAATTGAAGTAGCCGTTGCAGCAGCTAAACTTATACTGAAATCTTGATTAGCAACCCCAGTTGTCCATACAGCAAGTGGCAGATTATCAAGCGTGGCGGTTAATGGAGCACCGTTATCCGAATTGTATTGCTTTGCTCTAACAGATAGCACTGCCCCTGCCACGCTAAGATTTAAGGGAGGAGTACTGATTTTTCCTCCGCTGCTTCCCGAAGCCAGACGCATATTGCTTGCCAGCAGATTGTCGGTATATGTTACTTGTGTCCAGCCCGTTGGCAATCCGCTTAAAAAATCTTCTTCAAGCAGTGTTTTGGGTTGAGTTGAACCGGTGTTCTGAAGTGAAAAAACCTGAATTGTATAGCCGGTTGCATTTGCCGAAACTGACCAGTTGGCAGTGAATCCGCTGCTGCTAACGTTGGTAGCTGCTAAAGCCACAAATTGGTCGGACGAAATGACTTTAAGTGTTAGCGATGTGCTTGTAATGCCTCCACCCGAAATACTGAGCTGAGCCGTTTGTGTGCCTACGGTTTGAGCGTTGTAATTTACAATTAGCTTATAGCCGTTTTCAGCATCCGTTTTTGTAATGGTTGGATTTTGAATAGAAAAATACGCAGCATCTGTACCTGTAATTGCCAAAGTCAAATCACCGGTCAGGTTTGATGCTTTTACCCATACGCTTGCCGTATCTGTTTGTTGAAAGGCCACTTTTCCGAAATCAACAATAGCAGCATTGGAAGGGCTATTGAGGTAGGGAAAATTGACATTCCCGTCGGGTGCGAAAGGCACAGTCATTAATTTGCCCCAAACATATTCGGCCATCAAGGGGTAATCTATGTAGGGGTTTCTGTTTCCTTGAATTTTGTAAATTTCATTGTTCCTGTCTATTTCTTTTTGACTTACAGGGTCTTGTGCACACCATTTTAAAAATAAATCTACGGTCCATTGTTCAAATACCGGATAGGTATTGTTATCAAGTTGATTAACCGAATTACCAGTCCATTTTGTCGATAAATCCTCGTAACTTGTTACCATGTACATGTACGAACGAGCAAAATCGCCTTTGTATTCGTCGGCAGGTTCCCAGGCATCAATTATCCCACCGGGTCTGCTGCTTGATTTGCCAACTTTTATAACGCCGTTAGAATAGCTTGTAGTACCATCCACCACCGCAATTGGCCAGCTACCTTTCGATGAATTTGCCGAACTATTGGAAGGGTTAAGATTGAATAAATCGTTGTAGGTCTGATTTTTTGTTCCACCCCACCAGCTGTTAGCCAGCGAATGTTCAATGTTACAGCCACTTGCTGCCGAAGTGCCGCTAAATGCCACATGATAGCTGCTGTACATATCCCAAACTGTTCCATCTTCAGGGCGAACATCGGTTTTGGAAAATGCGGCCCAAGTGCTACCGGCACCACTGCCGTAACTGGGTGTAGTTGCATTTTTTATGATCAAGTGAAGTGCCGTTTTTAGTTCAGCTTGTTTCTTACCTACTGCCGAGTCATAATATCCTGCCGGAATCTGACCAAAAACAGTTAGGAATACCAGCAATTGAATGCTAAGAACCAGACTTGTTTTTTTTAACGTTATAAATCTGCTTTGAATCATAGGGACAATTAAAATATAGCTCGAAATTATTTAGCTACAATAAACTTTTGAATTGATTTTTTAGCACCTGCCTCAAGTTGAAGTAAATACATTCCATTTGGAAGTTCCAAGGTTGAAATTCGTCTGTCAATATTCAATTGATTTTTAGCTAGTTGCTGTCCGTTCAGATTGTAAATGGAATAACTCAGATTCTTTTCTTCCGACTGGATAATAAGTTCATTTTGAACCGGATTTGGCGATATTGAAAATTGGATTTTTAACTGCTCAATTCCTGCTGTGAGAGACCAGGCTTCGCCTTTATGAACTCCCCAGATATATTCGGCTAATTCAGGATGATCAATAAATGGGTTTCGATTGTGTTGTACTGCTTGTGCGGCATCATTTCGGGCTATTTCTTTTGCACTTACGGGGTCCTGTCGGCTCCATTTCAGAAATAAAGCTACTGCATAGGGCGTAAATCCTAAATTTGAAGCACTGTAAACCGCCGTTCCTTCACTTCCCCAAGTTTCACATTGTCCGGCATAGCGGGTAGCCATATACATATAGGTTCGAGCCAAATCGCCTTTGTATTCATTAATGGGCTCAAATACAATACCCGAATATCCTGAATAGCTTGACGAACCGAGTTTGCTACCATTGCCTGAAGTATATGTGGCAGCACCAACTTCACCGTAGGGATAATTATTGCGCTCGCCGTTTACCTTCCCGTCGGTTGGATAAACATTAAACAAATCGCTTACCATAGGCGAAGCTGAACTAAACCAGCTCTGAGGCGTGGTATGTTCGCGGTTATAACAGTCGCACTCCTTTGAGTAATTTCCACACTTATTGCCCGGATATGTAAAAGTACAGTTTGAATAGATGTCCCATATTTTGCCCGATGCATTTAAATCTGTGCTATTGTAAGCAGTCCACAAACCATCATAGGAAGTAACACTATGACCGCTGGAAATAATTGTTTTTAATTCGCTACGCAAATTTGCATCTGTTTTACCCACAGCTGAATTATAGTAACCGGTAGGAATTATACAGTAGGCATAAATTGAGAATATAAAAAGTAAAAAAGTAATCGGTTTTCTCATAAAAGTAATAATTTCAAATTTGAATCTTTTCAAAAAACAGTCAAAAGCCTGCAAATGTATGAATTCTGTTTCGGATTTAGAACTGATTTCACACTTTTAAGTATTTTATGAATAAAAATACAAGGATTGAAACTGAATTTATAGTTTAAATTGATATCGAATGACAATTTAATTACAAATTGCAATGCCAGAACTAAATTGAAAAAACTACTTTTGCAGTTCATTTTTAATAATCCAAATAACATGGCTCAAGAAAACCTGACTTACCAAGTTCCACCAAAATCAATACTTGAACTCGCCGATTACGAACGTGCTCCACAGGTATCCATCGATACCAAAAAAAAGTATATGCTGCTCACTTACCGCAGCACCTACAAAACACTTGAAGACTTGAATCAGTTGGAAATGAGTATGGGTGGGTTACGAATTGATCCTGTTACAAATATTGGCTCGGCTACAAATTATATCAATAACCTGAAAGTGCGCAAAATATCGGCAAAAGAACCTTTGCAGGTAAAAGGATTGCCGGCAAACCCACGAATAAGTTTTGTGGCCTGGTCGCCCAATGAAACAAAAATAGCATTTACACATACATCCCTAACCGGAGTTGAACTGTGGGTGCTGGATCTGGTCACTGCGCAGGCAAATAGGCTGACAGAGCCGGTTGTGAATGCTAATTTGGGCAATCCGTTTAACTGGTATCGGGATAGCAAGCAATTGTTGGTGCGTATGCTTCCCTCAAATCGACCGGCACTGATTGACCCTAAAAAAGAATTGCCAAATGGTCCGGTTGTTTCGGTGAGCGACGGTTCTACATCACAAAACCGTACCTACCCTGATTTGCTGAAAAATGCTTCCGACGAAGCAAATTTTGTTACTCTGGCTACTTCGGAATTGTATACGCTAAACTTAAACGGAGAAAAAAAATTGTTTAAGAGCAAAGACATGTATGCTTTCGAGAGTTTTTCGCCCGATGGAAATTTTGTGTTGCTAACAAGCATTTGTAAACCATTTTCGTACGTGGTGCCGTTAAACCGCTTTCCACAAACAACGATAGTTTACGACCTGAATGGGAAAAAGCTAAAAACCGTCAATGAAGTGCCACTATCCGAAGTATTGCCAAAGGGTTTTATGGCTGTGCGAACCGGAAAACGGCAAATGAACTGGCGAGCAGATGAACTATCCACACTGTTTTATGTGGAAGCCTTGGATGCCGGAAATCCACAAATCCAAACCGACTATCGCGATGCTGTGTACCAATGGAAAGCTCCTTTTGTTGATAATCCGGTTTTGCTCACCAAAACAGCTCAACGCTTTATGAATATAATTTGGGGAAATGCCACCACAGCCATTGTGCAGGATGAATGGTACGACACACGGAACGAAAAAACCTATCTGATAAATCCATCCAACCCTAATGAAACTCCACAAGTGATTGACGACCGTAATTTTCAAGACCTCCATGCCGATAAAGGACATTTTGAAACATGGAAAAATAAATATGGAAAATATGTGTTGGCAATTGCTGATGGTTGCTTGTTTCGCATTGGCGAAGGGCATACGCCCAAAGGACAGTTTCCGTTTATTGATGAGCTGAATCTGAAAACTTTAGAAACAAAACGACTTTATCAATCGGTCTATACCGACAAAATGGAAGAAATCTTTGATATTGAAAACTTTAAAAAAGGAGAGGCGCTAGTTCGTATACAGTCCAAAAACGAATATCCAAACTATTATTTCCGCAACTTCCTCCAGAAAGAAGCACTTACTCAGCTCACACATTTCACAAATCCCTTTGAGAGTATTAAGGATGTGTACAAAGAACTAATTAAATACAAACGGGCTGATGGGGTGGAACTCTCAGGAACGCTTTATTTGCCTGTTGGTTACGACCGAAAAGCGAAAACGAAAAAATTACCCTTGCTTATTTGGGCATATCCGGCTGAATATAAGGATAAAAACAGTGCCGGTCAAAGTACTGCTAATCCCAATGAATTTACATATCCGTATTATGGTTCATTCGTGTTTTGGGTAACTCGTGGATATGCCGTGCTTGACGATGCTGCTTTCCCCATTATTGGCGAAGGCAAATCAGAACCGAATGATAATTTTATAGAACAATTGGTTTCAAATGCCAAAGCAGCTATTGATGCTGTTGATTCGCTTGGGTTTATCAATCGCACAAAAGTGGCTGTAGGCGGGCATTCGTATGGAGCATTTATGACAGCCAATTTGTTGACGCATTGCAATTTATTTGCTTGTGGTATTGCACGGAGTGGAGCCTATAATCGTACATTAACGCCTTTTGGCTTCCAGAGCGAACAACGCAATTATTGGGATGCCCCCGAAGTTTATAACACTATGTCGCCATTTATGAATGCCGATAAAATGAAAACCCCGATGCTGCTTGTTCATGGCGAAGCCGATAACAATCCCGGAACATTTACATTGCAAACCGAACGCTATTTTCAGGCACTGAAAGGGCTTGGGGCACCAGCCCGAATGCTTATTCTGCCAAAGGAACAACATGCCTATGTGGCTTACGAAAACATCCTTCACCTGCTTTGGGAGCAGGATTGCTTTTTAGAAAAATACTTAAAGTAAGGGGTTTAAAATAGCAAAATTAACTATTGGTGCTTCGGGTGTCTTTGACCACCACATCGTGAGCACCTCCTTCAATGATACTTGTAGATGACACCAGGGTGATTTTTGCATTCTTTTTTAGGTCGTCCAGGTTGATTACGCCACAACTACCCAGCGTTGATTTTATTTTACCTAAGGTAATATCCAGGTTGTCTTTAAGCTTTCCGGCGTATGGTACAAAACTATCAACTCCTTCCTCAAATTTCAAACTGTCGCCGCCACCCACATCATAGCGCTGCCAGTTACGGGCACGATTTGAGCCTTCACCCCAATACTCTTTCATGTAGTTGCCATTAACCATTAGTTTGCGAGTAGGGCTTTCGTCGAAGCGAGCAAAATACCGTCCCATCATAATAAAATCAGCCCCCATAGCCATTGCCAGCACCATGTGATAATCCTGTACGATACCACCATCGGAGCAAATGGGGACATAAATTCCTGTTTTTTGGAAATACTCATCGCGGGCATCAGATACTTCGATAAGTGCAGTTGCCTGCCCACGTCCTATCCCTTTTTGCTCGCGGGTAATACAAATTGAACCACCGCCAACTCCTACTTTCACAAAATCAGCACCTGCCTCGGCTAAGTAAAGGAATCCGTCACGATCAACTACATTGCCAGCGCCCACTTTAACGTTTTCGCCAAATGAGCTTTTTATATATTCAATCGTTTCTTTTTGGTACACTGAAAATCCATCCGAAGAATCGATACACATAATATCCACACCGGCTTCAATCAATGCCGGAACGCGTTCTTTGTAGTCGCGCGTATTAATACCAGCTCCTACAAGTAGTTTCATATTATCATCCGAAAGTTCATTGGGATTGGCTTTGTGGTTTTCGTAATCCTTACGAAACACAAAAAACTTCAAATTTTGGTCATTATCAATTATGGGCAAACAATTCAGTTTATTATCCCAGATAATATCATTCGCTTCGCCAATCGTTATTCCAAAATTGCCCGTAACAAGTTTTTCAAAAGGAGTCATAAAGGCTTTAACTTTTGTTTCGGGATTGTCGCGTGTTACTCTATAATCGCGCCCTGTAACTATTCCCAGCAGTTTACCCTGCGAAGTTCCATCGTCAGTAATACCGATAGTGCCATGCCCCGATTTTTCTTTTAGTTCAATTACATCCCTTAAAGTATGTTCGGGTGTAAGGTTGGCATTACTTACCACAAAACCGGCTTTGTAACTTTTTACTTTAAATACCATTTCGGCTTGCGACTCGATACCTTGTGAGCCAAATATAAACGACAGCCCACCATATCGTGCCAGTGCAATAGCCATTTTATGATCAGATACCGATTGCATAATTGCCGACACAAAAGGGATGTTTAGCGAAATTGGTGCTTTTTCTCCTTTTTTGAATTTTACTAATGGAGTTTTCAGTGAAATATTCGATGGATTACATTCCTTGGTGGTTAAGCCAGGTATTAATAAATACTCGCTGAAAGTTCTGGAAATGTCGTTTAAAATATGTGCCATGGCTGGGTGGAATTAAAGTTTTGCAAAGATAGCCAAAAATTCAATTCACATTCAATCATTAAATATTTTTCTTTCACTGAAACTGATTAAAATTAATTCTCTTACAATCCGCATTTTACTTTACAAATAGCCTTATGAGTTGTTATATCTTTAAATTTCGATTAATAATTGCTAAAATTAATAGCACATATTTCCATTTTTAATTAATAATGATAACTTTGCAAGGCTTTTTGAGCTAACCAGACAACAAATCTTGTTTTATTTCGTTTTTTAAAACCTGACATAATTATTTGTGTTAAAAAATATAGTATAAAATAACAACTTAAATTATTTATGAAACGTTCAGTATTCAATTTCGTTGCTTTTTTTGCAATTTCGTCAAGTCTTTTTGCTCAATCCACCGATCCGGTTTTAATGACAATCAACGCTAAACCTGTTTCGAAGTCTGAATTCGAATATATTTACAATAAAAATAATTCGAATAATTCATTGGACAAAAAAAGTTTAGATGAGTATGTCGATTTATTTGTAAATTTCAAATTAAAGGTTGAGGAAGCAAAATCTCAAGGAATTGACACCACCAAATCATTTATAACCGAGCTTTCGGGCTATCGTTCGCAACTCACAAAACCCTATCTTACTGATTCAAAAGTTGACGAAGCTGCGCTTTACGAGGCTTATGAACGTTCCAAAGAAGATGTTGATGTTAGCCATATTTTAATTCGCATTCCTCAAAATGCAACACCTGCTGATACACTGAAAGCTTGGAACGACATTAATTCAGTTTACAAACGCCTGCAGAAAGAAGATTTTGCAAAAGTGGCTAAGGAAGTTTCGCAAGACCAATCGGCCGACCAAAACGGTGGACATATCAACTGGATTTCAGCTTTTCGTACCGTATATCCCTTTGAAACAGTGGCTTATAATACCGCAGTTGGTACATATTCAAAACCGGTACGCACAGCTTTTGGCTATCACATTGTCAAAGTTCACGCTCGCCGTCAATCATTAGGCGAAGTATTGGTTTCGCACATCATGGTTTTCACTTCTAAAGGCGAAGAGGCTGTAAACAAAAAAGCAAAAATAACGATTGACTCCATCTATCAACGGATTAAACTGGGCGATGATTTTGGAGTTTTAGCTACTAAACATTCAATGGACAAAGGTTCGTCGGTTAAAAATGGCGAGTTACCTTGGTTTGGTACAGGACGCATGGTACCCGAATTTGAAAATGCTGCCTTTGCGTTGAAAAATAAAGCTGATATTTCTGAACCCATTTTATCGCCCTATGGCTGGCATATCATTAAATTAATTGATAAGAAAGGATTAGCACCCTATGAAGAATTAAAAGCCGACCTGGAACGAAAAATCAAACGCGACGAACGTGCCAACAGAGGTCAACAAGCTTTTTTGGCAAAATCAAGACTCGAAAATAATTTTAAGTCAAATCTTTCCAATGTAAGTGAGTTTTATGCCATTTTGGGGACTCACAAGCTAAGTGACTCTATATTCATAGCCAATGCTGCCAAATTAAATAAACCTCTTTGTAGTTTTTCGGGTAAAAACTTTTCGCAGGCTGATTTTGCAAAATACCTGAAAAAATACAACAATACCGATAAAAACATAGCATCGGAAATAATTAACGACAAATTTAATGCTTTTGTTGATTCCGAATTACTGTCGTTTGAAGACAGCCAATTAGAAAAAAAATACGACGATTTTCGTAACTTAATGCAGGAATACCATGATGGAATTTTACTTTTCGAAGTAAGCAACCGCGAAGTGTGGGACAAAGCGTCAAAGGACACACAGGGGCTCGACAAATACTTTAAAGCACACAAAGACCAGTATAAATGGGAAAAACCTCACTACAAAGGCTGTGTGATATCGTGCAAAGACAAAGAAACTTTAGATGCTGCAAAAAAAATAGTGAGTAAATCGGCTCCCGATTCCATTGATAAATACTTGCGGGTGAGACTAAATGACAGTATTCAACACGTAAAGGTTGACAAAGGATTGTATGTTCAGGGCGACAATAAAGTTGTTGATAATAAGATATTTAAAACTAAAGACAACTATATTCCGGCTTCGGATTATCCATACACATTTGTGGAAGGTAAATTAATTCAAAAACCTGAAAACTTTGCAGATGTAAGAGGATTGGTAACTGCTGATTATCAAGAGTTTTTGGAGAAAGAGTGGATTAAAAAACTGCGTTCAAAATACAAAGTTAAGGTTGATGAATCTGTTTTGAAATTAGTTAAGAAAAACTAATCATAGGGCTAAAAGCAGAAATAATTGTTTGTTAATCAGATAATTATTTCTGCTTTTTTATTTATTAAAATATATTGATGAAAAAACTATTTCACATTTCCTTAATCCTTAGTTTGCTTATTCTGAATGCTTGCTCCAAAAAAAATCAGGATGTGAAAGGAGAACCACTTCTCGAAGTGGAGGGCAAATTTCTTTATCCTGATGAAATACAGCACGTTATTCCACCCAATGTAAACGACACCGATAGCACAGAAATAGCCAAAAGTTATATCCGAAAATGGGTAACTGACGTTTTAATGTATGAAAATGCTAAAAGAAATGTGACCAATAAAGCAGAAATTGAAGAATTGGTTGAAAGTTACCGAAAGTCGCTTACCATTCATCAATATCAACAAAAAATGATTGAACAACGATTGCCTAAAGAGCCATCAGAGGATGATTTAAAGGCATTTTATACACAATACAGTAATCAGCTTATTTTAAAAGAAAACATAATCAAAGGATTGCTATTGATTGTGCCACAAAATGCACCAAAAATTGCCAATGTTCGAGCTTGGGTACAATCTGCCAATGCTAAATCACTCGAAAATATTGAAAAATACAGCATTCAAAATGCCATTAGTTACGATTATTTTGGTGATAAATGGCTGGATTTTACCGAAGTACTTAAAAAAATACCTTTAAAAATTGAAGATCCATCTAAGTTTGTTTCAACCAATCGGTTTGTAGAAACTTCGGACAGTTTGCATCATTATTTTTTGCGCATTGAGTCTTTTCATACCAATGGACAAGTGGAACCCTATGAAATGGCACGTAAACGAATTTCGACAATTTTACTTAATAAACAAAAAGCTGAATTTATTAGCAATTTCGAAGATGAACTTTACAATGACGCTGTGAGCAATGAAACGGTTACTTTTTTTAAAAAGAAACAGACTAAATAATTGCGTTGGGATTAAAAAGAAAGAAGCCTAAACTTGCCCTATTAGTTTGGCATAAATAAAAAGAGATTGAATAAAATCCAATCTCTTTAATTCGATAAATCCAAATATTACAACGAAGAATTAGCCGTAAATAACTTTACCATTTTCGTCTTTGAATTCGTCAAAACTCTTATTATATTGCTCCATGGCACGATAACTCATTGCCATGCTTGAAAATCCTCCATCGTGGTAAAGGTTTTGCATCGTTACTTTACGAGTTAAATCGCTGAACATAACCACGCAATAGTCGGCACAATCGGCTGCAGTGGCATTACCAAGTGGCGACATACGCTCAGAGAAATCAAGTAAACCCTCCATCCCTTTCACTCCGCTACCGGCGGTGGTTGGAGTTGGCGATTGAGAAATGGTATTTACACGCACACTGTGTTCGCGACCATAAATATAACCAAAACTGCGTGCAATCGATT
>CAZEEB010000023.1:0-17007 GCA_964511245.1 uncultured Paludibacter sp. | reverse complement strand
TTAATTGATAGTAACTAAACTTTGTATTTTAATGCAAGTTTAATGCTTTTTTTTGTTTCAATCAAATTTTTAATTGAAAATATTTTATAAACTTTAAAGATATTTATTTTATCAAACTCTTATTCATATTCAATGATCCATATTGTTATTATAACCTAACTTAAATAACCATCAACAATAAATTTTTGTATCTTTGCATTCGCTTACGAACTGTCTAATTATGAGCAGTTAAGCATAACTAAAGATTATAAAAACGTGTTTTCAATAAAAAAAAATATATTAATTATATACTTGTTTTCGGCAGTTGCTATGATTAGTGCACAAGTTCCACCCGATTACAGGTTTTTGAAAACATGGAAAATTACAGATAAATTTGCAACAGTTGATTCCATTCGGGTTGACTCAGTTCCACTCAATTATCAAAACTCAAATTCTATTGACCGTTATAGTATCTCTAATTCATTTAACGGAAACTTAGGTTCACCCATTCAATCCAAACTTTATTTTGATAGACCAAATAATAACCCCGATTTTATTTTTGCCGATGCCTATTATCCTTATTTAATGAACGTAGAACATGCAACATTCTATAATACAAAGACTCCATATAGTAACCTTGATTATAATACCGGAGGTTCGCTTCATCGGGATGAAGATCACATAAAGTTCCTTTTTACAGCAAATCCAAAGAAAAATTTTAATTTTGGAACTACGTTGGATTATATTTATTCGCCTGGAGAGTACACAAATCAGGCTGTTCAGCGATTTTCAGGTTCAATTTTTGGAAGCTATCAAGGCAAATATTATTCTGCTACGGCATTATTAGCAACTAACGATTTAAGTAATTATGAAAATGGAGGAATTAGCAAAAGTACCGATATTACCGCTCCTATTTCAGGAGTGTTAGCTGTAGATATTCCGGTTAATATTACGGGATATTCAAACTTAAAACAAACTCAATTTTTTTATAATCAACAATATAGCATTGGTTTTGAACGAAAAATAAAAGTAAGTGCCGATTCAGTGAGGCTGGAATTTGTACCTGTAACTCGCTTTGCACATACACTTAAAATTGACGATTTAAGAAAACGTTATTTTGAAAATTCAACAGAAAAGAATTTTTACAAAAATACTTATCTGCCATTTTCTCAGACAAATGATACCTCAGCTGTACAAACTCTTAGCAATACTTTTTCGGTTAGTATGGCAGAGGAATTTAATAAGTGGATGAATTTTGGATTAACTGCATATCTGGAAAATGAGATTCAAAATTACAGCTTTAAAACGGATTCGCTCATCAATTCTACGTTTAATTCATCCACTAAAGTAGGTGGAATATTGTCAAAACAACGTGGTAAAACCTTTCGATACAATGTGTTAGGCGAATTATGTTTTATTGGACTTAAAGCTGGTGACTTTAAGTTAGATGCTAATTTAGGTGGATATTTTAAAATTTGGAATGACAGCATATCACTCGTTGCCAATGGTTTTATTCGAAGCGATAAACCAAGTTTTTTTATGCAAAATTATCAATCCAATCATTTCCGATGGCAGAATGACTTTTCCAGCGTTTACCGTACCCATCTAGGGGGAACTTTTTCAGTACCTACCCGATCATTTGCTTTGAATGTTTCGGTTGAAAATCTAACAAATTTTATTTATTTTGATTCCAGAGCATTGCCTTCTCAGTTTAGCGGGAATATTCAGGTTTTAGCTGCAAATCTGAAACTTAACTTTCATGTTGGACGCTTTGCACTCGAAAATAATGCTGTGTATCAACTTAGTTCACAACCCACAATTATGGCATTACCAAATCTGGTTTTATATCATAATTTGTATTACAATGACTTGTGGTTCAAAGTATTGACTGTTCAGCTGGGTGTTAATGTTCGCTATCACTCATCCTATTATGCACCTGGTTACATGCCGGCCATAGGGCAATTTTATAATCAATCCACAACTTTGATTGGCAATTATCCAATGATGAATGCTTACTTAAATATGCATTTGAAAAGAACACGCTTTTTTATTGAGTATTATCATGTTAATCAGATGTTTATGAAAGGTGCATATTTTTCAATGCCAAATTATCCGATTGATCCGGCCAATATAAAACTAGGTATTTCGTGGAATTTTTATGACTAAGATAAAAGATTTTTTCATGCAGGTTTCCGTGTTTAAAATTTTTTTAGAACGCGGAATAAAATCTCAAATTCAAATTATTTCAGCAATATTTGTTGTTTTGGTTTTGAGTGTAACGCTTTTTTTAAACTCTTCTAAGAAAGTTCATGATTTACCTGCAATCTTAAAAGCTGGAAGAATAAATGTACTGACAGATGGTAGCAGCCTTGGCTTTGCTAAAAACAATGGAAATGTAATTGGTTTTCAATATGAACTTGTTAAAGCTTTTGCTGATAGTTTAGGAGTAGAATTAGTAATTTCCGAAGAAAATGATTTAAAAAACGGCATAAATGAAATTAAAAATGGAGATTATGATTTGATTGCAATGTTGGTTCCAATTACAACAGAATGGAAAAATAAAGTTCTGTTTACTGTCCCAATTTTAACGTCAAAACAAGTTTTAGTTCAGATGCAGAAGCTTGATACAATTCAATCCAATATGATTTCAAAGCATCGACAACTTGCTAATGATACAATTTTCATATCGGGCAATTCTCCATTTAAAATGAGGCTATTGCATCTTTCAAATGAAATTGCGGGTAATATTCATATTGAAGAAATGAAAGATTTAAATACAGAGCAAATGGTACGATTAGTGTCGGAAGGTAAAATTAAAAATACGATTTGTGATCAACTATTTGCAATTAAATTACAAAAAAAATATCCAAATTTAGATATTACTGTTCCCATAGGTTTTGAACAGCAACAAGCTTGGATTCTTAACCCAAAATCTAAAAAATTATTGGAAAAATTAAATGAATTTCTAACTGATTTTATAGGTACTTCAGCATATTGGAATATTTATCGAAAGTATTATTAAAAACCAGACAAGGACTAAATTTAGAAGAAGGTACGCATATTTGTTAATTATTAATTGAATAAAAAATGCCATTAAATATCCCTGTAACATTACCTGCGGTTGATGTGTTGCGTAAAGAAAATATATTTATAATGGATTCGGAGCGCGCTTTGAGCCAGGAAATTCGCCCACTAAAAATTGTAATTTTGAACCTAATGCCGGTAAAAATTACTACCGAAACAGACTTGATTCGATTGTTGTCAAATTCACCGTTGCAAATTGAAATTGATTTTTTACACATGGAAAGTCATACTTCAAAAAACACACCCATAGAACATTTGATGACTTTTTATAAAACATTTGATGAAATAAGCAAAAGCAATTATGATGGCATGATAATTACCGGTGCTCCTGTTGAACAGCTTGATTTTGAGGAAGTAAACTATTGGTCAGAGATTACACAAATATTTGATTGGGCAAAAACACATGTAACATCATCGCTTTTTATTTGTTGGGCTGCTCAAGCCGGATTGCATCATTATTACGGTATACCAAAATACCCTTTAGATGCTAAAATGTTTGGAGTTTTTGAACATAATAAGTATGATCCTCAAAATCCTATTTTTCGTGGTTTTGATGATGTGTTTTTTGTACCTCATAGTCGTCATACCGAGTTGCGGGCTGAAGATATTCGAAAAGTCCCGGGATTGACTTTGCTTTCCGAATCGCCTGAAGCAGGCGTGTATATGGTAATGGCGCGCAATGGCCGCGAAGTATTTGTAACCGGTCATTCAGAGTATTCGCCACTCACACTTGATACTGAATATAAACGTGATTTGGCTAAGGGATTAACTATAAACTTGCCACAAAATTACTATCTGAATAATGACTCGGATAATAAGCCTTTGGTTCGTTGGCGGAGTCATGCTAACTTGATGTTTAGCAATTGGTTAAACTATTTTGTATATCAAGAAACACCATACGATTTGACGAAAATACATTAAATAAACCGACCTGCGAAAAGGTTAATGTATCGCTAATTTTACTTGTTTTTTGATTTTTTGTCACAAATCGTGCTTTAGTGGCACTGACATATTATGAAATACATTGAACTTCTTTCCCCTGCCAAAAATCTTGAATGTGGAATAGCAGCTGTTAATCATGGTGCAGATGCCGTTTATATTGGTGCATCACAGTTTAGCGCTCGAGCGAATGCAGGAAATTCGGTGGAAGATATTGCTGAATTGGTAAAATATGCACATCAGTTTCGTGTCAAAGTATTAGTAGCATTGAATACAATTTTGACTGATGATGAATTAGCGGAAGCCGAAAAATTAATATGGGATGTTTATAATGCCGGTGCTGATGCTTTGATTATTCAGGATATGGGCATCTTGAAATTAAATTTACCACCCATAGCTCTTCATGCCAGCACACAAACTGATAATCGAACTATAGAGAAGATAAAATTTTTACAAGATGTTGGTTTTTCAAGGGTTGTTCTAGCGCGTGAATTAAATTTAACGCAAATTTCAGCAATTTCATCACAAACTGATATAGAGTTAGAAGCCTTTGTTCATGGTGCATTGTGCGTAAGTTACAGCGGTCAGTGTTACATGAGTGAAGCTAACTGTGGTCGAAGTGCAAATCGTGGTCAATGTGCACAATACTGTCGTTTACCATATCAATTGTTAGATGCCGAAGGTAATATTCTCCTTAAAAACAAACACTTACTTTCTTTAAAAGACCTTGATTTGTCCAATTCGCTTGAAGAAATGTTAGATGCCGGAATTGTTTCGTTTAAAATTGAAGGCAGACTCAAAGACCTTGAATATGTGAAGAATATAACTGCATTTTATCGGTTAAAATTGGATGCCATAATACAGAAAAACATTACTCAATATAAGCGAGCTTCGTCTGGCAGAACATCCATTTTCTTTGAACCAAATCCCGAAAAAAGTTTCCGTCGCAGTTCAACCAATTATTTTCTGAAAGAACGGCAAGCCGGAATTATTCAAGCCGATACACCAAAATCGCTGGGTGAACCGATTGCTAAAGTTACTTACATTGGTCGAAATTTCTTTGAAGTTCAAAATGCTGGCACCTTGCTCAATAACGGTGATGGACTTTGCTTTATCAATAAACAAGGTGATTTGACGGGCTTTCGCGTAAACCGAGTGGAACGAAAACAAATTTTTCCTGCAGATATGCCTCGAATGGATATTGGAGTTATGCTTTATCGCAATCAAGATCAGGCATTTGATAAAATATTGAAAGGAAAAACTGCCGAACGAAGAGTAGGAGTAAGCCTCCTTTTTTTTGAAACACATACCGGGTTTGCTTTACAACTTAGCGATGAAGATGGTATTTCAACTCAATTAGAGATTGAATACGAAAAACAAATAGCACAAAAACCCGAATTTGTTACTGAAAATATTAAAATACAACTTTCAAAACTTGGCAATACTATATATGAAGTAACTGATATTCAGATAAATATAAGTAGTCTATGGTTTTTTCCTGCGTCTCAACTTGCCGAATGGCGCAGGCAGGCCGTTGAACAACTAAATGATATTCGGGCTACTAATTATAGTCGTGAAATTAAAAAAGATTCTGTTGCTGCAATTTTTCCAATAGCAAATCTTAGTTATTTAGGAAATGTTACTAATAAATTGGCTGAAAATTTTTATCGCGATCACGGTGTTGAAAATGTTATGCCTGGTTTTGAAATTAAAGCTGAAGAAAATGTGCCGCTTATGTTTACTAAATATTGTATCAAATTCGAAATGGGTTGGTGTCCGAAACAAGCTTATAATGCCACGTTTAAAGAACCATTGTATTTGAAAAACAATAACCAAACCTATAAACTGACTTTCGATTGTAAATCATGCAAAATGTTAATTTCAAAAGAAAATGCTTTTCAAAATTAAAAATTCAGGGAAGTGTCTTTTTCCCTGAATTATTTAAAAATAGCTTAGAATATATAGCTCATTACTGCCACAATTCGGTTATTGTTTATTGAATATGGATTTTTTACTCTTCCATTTTGTTGAATAACACCATATTTTGCCGAACTTAATTCATATTCAATTCCAATTTTGAAGTTTGGTAGTGAATAGTTAATGTGTGGTGATACTCGAAATAGTTGATCAATCAGAATTTGTGTGTTGTCATAATAACCACAACCATAGGCAGTTAATTTGTTTCCTTTTCTTAAATCAAGTGTTTTGTTTGTTCCTAAATTTTGAGATATGCCGGCAAAAATACCGACTTGAATTTTTGAACCATATACAATATTAATCCAACTTGTAAATGTATTAAAATTAGTATATTCTTTAGCAGTTGTTGAGTCAGTACTGAATTTACTTACTCCATAACCACCAATCATGGCTTGATCACTTAAATTCTCGCCCAAAATTGCCTTTCCTTTTAACTGAAATTTAGAATCTGAATATTGAGTATATAAAACTGCACTTGCCGATGATATTTGATATATATCCGGTTTTATAGTTTTAAAATCTATCCCCAAACCAGAAATCCAATGTGAAGTTTTATATTCCGAACCTAAAAAAAGATTAGGAATGATTGCATTTTTCATATAAGATGCAGAAGCCCCAATTGGACCATTTGATAAAAATTGCATCTCATAAATAGCTGCCCCGGTTAACGAAAATTGCTTGTTTATATTGACATTAAACCTCACTTGTGGACTTCGATTGAATGGTTGGAATGGCGAACCAGTATTCAGGGATAGAACAGTTGGTGATACATTTCCAAATAAAGGATGCCATGTTTGACCAATTAATAATTCTGTAGTTTCCCAATTAAGCTTTGCATAGGCTTGCCGAATGCGAAGTACATAGTAACTTGTTGAAAAACCCGCAAAATCTGCTTCAAGTTTAGCCGTTGATTTTGCATTAAGAACATTTGTACCACTTACATCTAATCCAATTCGTGAGTTGACGCTAATCATTTCAGCTGTTGCTACATCGTTTTTGTCAACACCGGCGTTGAGTTCTATCGGCTTTGGAAAATAGCTAAACGTACCATCAGTTGATTCTTCGTTTTTTCGGGAATTATAATAAAAATCATTTCTAATAAATCCATAAATTTTCAATTTTAAATTTGGTTCGTCTGCTTTAATTGAGTAAGTAGTAAATATGAAAACTAAGGGGAACAATCTTTTTAAATACATGAATAATAGTTAGTTATTAAATTTTTTTGTAAAAATATTGTAGTTTTTTGTGAAACTAAAAGTAAAGATGTTGGATTAGAATTTTTAATCCAATACTTATCAAAATAATGCCACCTAAAACCTCAACATTAAACTTAAATCGATTTCCGAAATGGATACCTAATGCCATTCCGATAAATGTAAAAAGAAAACTTATACCACCAATAATTAATATTGCAATTAATATTAAACCAGGATACGATACAAAAACAATTCCTGTGGCCAACGCATCAATACTTGTGGCAATTGCCAATGGAAATAGAATTTTCCATTTAAATGGATTAGGAGCTATTTCGCAGTCAGGATTTATAGGTTTAAGTCCTTCAATCAACATTTTTAAACCAATGGCAACCAGTAGAAAAAATGCTATCCAGTGATCATAACTGTTCATTTCATTCATGAATGATTTTCCGGCCAAAAATCCAATTAAAGGCATTAATGACTGAAAAAAACCGAACAAAAACGCCATTCGAAATGTGTGAGCAAAACTAAATTTTTGCAGACAAATTCCTTTACTTATTGATACTGCAAAACAATCCATTGCGAGTCCAATTCCCAGTATGATGATTGAAATTATATCCATAATTATTGCTTCAAAATAAGTTATCTTTATAGTTGAAACATTGTAGAAACCGTAATGGAAACATGAAGATTTGTTGATTTTGCAACCAACAAATCTTCATGTATTTTCAATTTATACAATTCTCAATTTTTCAAATCATTGACTTTACTTGATTGTAAACGTTTTGCGCTGTAAATCCAAGTTTTTCGTCAAGTACTTTGAATGGCGCTGAATATCCGAATGATTCCAATCCAAATACCTTTCCATTTGAACCTACAAGACCTTGTAAATTAACAGGAAGTCCAGCTGTAAGACCAAATATCTTAGCACCATGTGGTAATACACTTTCCTGATATTCGGCTGATTGACTACGGAATAAGCCTTCTGAAGGAACAGAAACTAATCGTAATTTAATACCATCTTTGCGCAATAATGCTGCACCTTCATTCAGCGTTGAAACTTCAGAGCCAGATGCTACCAAAATTACATCCGGATTACCATCACATTCCACAATATATCCTCCTTTTTTAGCTTGTTTTGAATCAATTTTTCTACCGTTTGCTGAAGGTAAATCAACAATATTTTGACGTGATAAAATTAAACCGGTTGGAGTGTGGGTGTTTTCAAGTGCCATTTGCCATGCAACGGTTGTTTCCTCAACATCTGCGGGGCGAAGTACAAGCATCGAATTTTGACCTTTGTGGTTTTTGAGTTTTTCCATTAACCGTATTTGAGCTTCTTGTTCAACGGGTTCATGTGTTGGACCATCTTCACCTACTCTGAAGGCATCATGAGTCCAAATGAATTTTACGGGTTGTTCCATTAAAGCTGCCATTCTAATAGCCGGTTTCATATAATCAGAGAATACAAAAAATGTAGCACAGGCTGGTATTACACCACCATGAAGACTCATCCCTATACAAACACATGCCATTGTAAGTTCGGCAACTCCCGCTTGTAGAAATGCACCTGAAAAATCATCTTTCGTGAATGCTTTAGTATTTTTAAGGAAACCATCTGTTTTGTCTGAATTTGACAAGTCGGCACTGGATACTATCATGTTTTCAACTTGTTTTGCCAATTCTGCTAAAACAGTTGCTGAAGCAGCACGAGTTGCTTGTCCGGGTTTTTGAACTATTTCTTCCCAGTTTACTTGTGCTGCATTTCCCGAAAAGAAAGTATTCATTTTATCCGCTAATTCAGGGTTTTCTTTAGCCCAAATGGCTTTTGCTGCTTGCTTATTGGCAACAATTTTATTTAATTCTTCAGCGCGTTTCGAATAAATCTCTTTTGTTTCTTCAAATAAAATAAATGGATTTTCAGGATTACCACCCAAATTTTTTATACTTTCTTCGTACGATGCGCCACATTCACCCAAAGGCATACCGTGAGTTGCACATTGACGTTCAAAATTACTTCCATCTGCCTTTAAAGCTCCTTTACCCATTATTGTTTTGCCAATAATAAGTGTTGGTTTTTTAGTTTCTGCTTTGGCTTCTTTTAGTGCGGTTCGTATTTCAACCACATTATTTCCGTTAATTTCTATTACTTTCCATCCCCAAGCCAAATATTTTTGAGCAACATTTTCGCTGGTTACATCTTTTGTCTCGGTAGATAATTGAATATCATTGGAGTCGTAAAACATTATCAGATTATTTAATGCTAAATGACCTGCTAAACGCCCTGCTCCCTGCGAAATTTCTTCCTGAACTCCACCATCCGATATAAATGTATAGATGGTTTGGCTCATCACTTCGCCAAATCGAGCCTTTAAAAATTTTGCTGCTATTGCTGCTCCCACTGCGTAAGTGTGTCCTTGTCCTAGTGGACCCGAAGTGTTTTCAACTCCACGCATTATATCAACTTCAGGGTGACCTGGAGTTGGGCTACCCCATTGACGAAATTGAGCTAGTTCATCCATACTGTATTTACCAGTACATGCCAAAACAGAGTACAACATTGGCGACATGTGGCCAGGGTCAAGAAACATGCGATCGCGACTTTCCCATTTTGGGTTTTGTGGATCATACTCTAAAAATTCAGAATATAATACATTAATAAAGTCAGCTCCACCCATTGCACCTCCGGGGTGTCCTGATCTTGCTTTTTCAACTGCAGAAGCAGCCAATATCCGAATGTTATCGGCTGCACGGTTTAAGTTTTCAATTGAATTCATAATTTTTTAATAAATGGTTTTTTTATTTGATTTTGGTAATGGTTTTCTCAGAAGCTATATGTGTCGTACTAGTTGGTTTAGTTGTACTCTTAATGTTCGGTTTTATTTTCGAATCAAAATTTAGTTTATAACCTATCGTATAATTGAATCCCCAATTTGTTGTCGAACTATTTTGTCCAAATCCAGGTATGTACCATGGATTTACATCGCTTGTAATGTCTTGACTAATAGGGTTTTTTATTCGTACTGTCCAGCCCATAAATATGTTTTTTGATATTTCCACACGTACTCCACTTACTATTTCATACCAAAATCTGGTAGTATTTTTTGTTGGATAGTTAAATGTACTCGAAGTGTTCCAATAACTATCAATGATTTTTACATTTGAAATATTGTAATCAAAATTACAAATTCCGAGTCTTAAACCTGCCAAAAATAGGTTTGTTGTAGGTTCTTCATCTTTTTTTGATGATAGTAAATTTATGTCAACCCCTATTCTACTAAAAAATGAATTTGATTTAAAATTTATCGCATCATTCGATGTTTTATTAGCTCCAGCGTAACCTAATTCTAAAATTGGGTAATATTGGTGTTTTAAATCCAATTGTGCAGCTGCCTCATACGAATAAGTTTCACCCGACGAGAGCAATAAATTAGCTATTGGTGCAACATCTACTTGTAAAGTTAAACCTTGTAATAAATTGACAGTTTCTTTTTCTGCTGTTTTTTTGATTTTCTGAGCATGTACATTAAATACCAACATGCTGATTATCAGACTACTTATATAGCTGGATATTTTCAACATTCGATGTATTAACGTTATGATTTGAAATTCGAATTGAATCAATAAAATGATTTGTGATTAATACCGTATCAATGGAATGTGTTTTTATGCAACCACATTCAAGCGATAAGTACTCATCCGTATTGGTATGCAAAACTGTCAAGGTATCAACACTAGCATTTAATCGGATTTGATATTTTGAAATAGTCAAAAACTTATGTAAAGGTAAATTGATTTTGTTTAATGCTTTCGAATTGTTATATAAAACAGAGTCTTGTAAAATGAATATATTTTTTAAGCTATCAAATCTTAAACCTCTAATTGTCAGGCTATCAATGTTTAAAGAAGCTTTGCTAATTGTATTTTGGACTTTTTTTACATGGTAAAATCCAATTGAAAGATTTACATATCTATTTTGCCTGCATTGTTCATCAACAGTACAAGAATACAATGTGAGAATCAACGAAAAAAGTATGTAATAGTATTTTTTCAAGGTTTAATTTTAGGGCTTTAAATAGATTCTAACTTCAGATTTCAGTTTTGATAAAGCTTGTTTTGAACTGACTAGCTGATTAGAGTTGTAATTTTTAATAATTTTTTCTGCAAGTTCCACTCCCGAATTTTCTGGTTTACAGTCTAATCCACAGATATTTACATGTTTTAATAATTCTTCTTGAGCACTACTTATCAAACTCCAAAGTTCATCGCTAACATAAATTTGTTGTGAGATATTATGCGAAAATTCATTACGAATGTTTGAAAGTAATTCAGTCTGAAGTTCCAGGTTTGTCATTTCTGGTTTTATTGTATTCAAAATTATTACTGAAGGTAATGTTCTTTCTAGTACCAAAATAAGTCGTTCATACGCCCTTAGCCTTATAGGCGTAATTATTGAAAGCGATGTTTTGTTGAGATCAAAATTCCTTCTTTTGTCTTCGTTTTGGAGGAATTTTGCAAGTAGTAGATATGAAGTAATTAGCACTAAAAGTGCAGGAATAATGTATTTTATGGCTTCAATAATATCCATTAATGTGAAGTGTTTTTAAAGAAAATTTGATATAAAATATCCGAGGTAAACAGCAAGAAATCCAAACAATATGCTCAGACTACTATAAATAAATGAACTTAAAATCTGTCCGTTTTGTAAAAGTAAAAAATTTTCATTTGAAAATGATGAAAATGTTGTAAATCCACCGCAAACCCCAACCATTAGAAATAATTGCCAATTGCTATTAATTTGTAAGTGTTTATGCGCTAATCCTGCTATTAATCCAATTACTAAGCTTCCTAAAATATTAACTGTTAGTGTGCCAATTGGAATAGACAGAAAATTATGACTTATATTAAGTTTTGATACCCAAAATCGAGCTATACTGCCAATAAAACCTCCAAAGCCAACTAATAACAATTGTTTCATCTGGATTTTGAGTTTAAATCTCTTTTTCTATTTGATAATTATTTCGCTCTGTTGAGTTTCTAGCTACAATTTCTGCAACAAAACCGGCTAAAAAGAGTTGGGTGCCTAAAATCATAGCTAGTATTGCCAAGTAGAAATACGGACTATCGCTCACTAATGGTGCTCTAACATGCTCAATTATTGCAATAAGTTTATTGATTCCAACTGTTAAAACAGCGAAAAGCCCAAGCAAAAACATTAAACTACCGTATAACCCAAAAAAGTGCATTGGCTTTTTGCCAAACTTGGATAGAAAATACAATGTAAGTAAATCAAGATAGCCGTTTACAAATCGGTTTAACCCAAATTTAGTTTCACCAAACTGACGTTTACGATGTTCAACCACTTTTTCGCCAATTTTTGTAAAGCCTGCATTTTTCGCTAAAAAGGGGATATATCGGTGCATCTCACCATAAACCTCTATGTTTTTTACTACTTCATTTTTATAGGCTTTTAATCCGCAATTCATGTCGTGCAGATTTAATCCTGTAACTTTTCGTGCTGTTGCGTTGTAAATTTTTGATGGTATGTTTTTAGTTAATTTCGAATCGAATCGTTTTTTCTTCCAACCCGATACCAAATCAAAATCATCATTTATAATCATACTGTATAAGTCAGGAATTTCGTCGGGAGAGTCTTGTAAATCGGCATCCATTGTAATTACTACAGCACCCATTGCTGCATGAAATCCACAATACAAAGCCGGTGATTTACCGTAATTATGCCGGAATTTTATTCCTTTTACATTTTTGGACTTTTTTTGAAGCATTTCAATTATATTCCATGAATTATCAGTGCTTCCATCATCAACAAAAATTACTTCAAACGAGTAACTGTATTTGTTCATAACCTCAGCAATCCAGTCGTATAGCTTGCTTAGCGATTCTTCTTCATTATAAAGTGGTACTATAATTGATATATCCATAGTTTTTTGGAAATAAACGAATTATTTTTTTTATTCTTCAAAAATACTTTTTTCTTTCTTCGCAAAATTTGCTAAAATAAGTGCCCAAAATGCAGCGGTAAATATACTTGAAATTAGATTTACCACTGAATAAGGAAATGGCTTAAATACTTTTTCAAAATAGTTGTAAGTGAGGCTGTCAATTTGAATTCTCATACTTTCGTAAAGTTTCATTATTGCTCCAAACGAGATATCAAGAAATTCTTTGTTAATGAATTGAGTGAATATAAATATAACTATGGATGAAACCACTGAACCCATCAAATACAATAAAAATATATAGTTGAATGCTTCGCCAAAACGAATAGAACCATTCTTGTTTGTATCACGGTATTGAATCGTCAATCGATAAAGCAAGAAAATAATAAATACTGAGCACAATATTGCTAGAAAATTAAATATAGCAAATTTTTGAGCTGAAAAAATAAATTTCAGTGATAATAGTAATCCTACTAAATGAAAATTCAAGAAAGCCGATTTGAATGTGTTAGTTGGCATATTTCTGAAGCGATTAAATTTTGTACAAAAGTACAAAAAAACTGCTACATTTATGCTGATTCTTAATTTTATCAGTAAGCTATTAATGTTAAACAGTATTAAGCTTGTGTTTTGTAAAAAGAACAGGGGACAATTTAAATTGTCCCCTGTTCTTTTGTTAGTCTAGTTTATGATATTTTAAACCAATGTTTTACGCATTTTCCAAATTCCAAATGCCAATGCAAAAATTAGCATAGAGCTTGTACCATTACCAATTGGAAGCGATGGAAATCCTGGAGGATCAACACCCGGGTGAGTTCCACCACCTGTACCATTGTTGTCGCCATTAGCACCTTGTTTTGTAGTTCCGCCATTTGGAGTAGTTGTAGTTGCGGTAGTTCCTAATTTAGCAGAAACTGCTACAAAACCACCAATACCCTGACTTGAACCGGTTGAGCTTTGTTTAGAACCTCCAATACCTAAACCAAGACCAGCACCTGCTCCCGAATTACCTTCTGAATTTTTGTTATTCATTATCATTTCTGAAGCTGAATACATAGATCCATCTGAAATTCCCGAAAAATTATTGCTGTAAGTACTTGATTTTATTACTCTACCTTTACTATCAACATTAACTGCCAAATCGTTATCTGATACTTCATACTGGTGAGCTTTTGAAACTAAACGAGCATTTTTAATTTTTCCGTTCAGATCTACACCCATAGCAGTCATTGCTTGGTCAGTCAAATTGCTTGTCACTCCTTTGAAGGAATTTCTAAGTGGAGTAAATGGTAATGCCAGAATGATACTAGCAATAGCCAATACACCAATCAGTACAATGTTTAAACTTTTTTTCATGATCTTATTTTTTATCTGATTATTATTCGTTGATTTACTTTTTCTATTCCGTTGTCAGCTTTTGCAACATAAACACCTGGAGCTAAATCCTTTGTGTTAATAGTTTTAATTTCATTTGCATTTACGGTTACACGTTGCATTGCTCTACCAGAAACATTGTAAAGTGTGTATTCTGCATTATTATCGCTCATGTTTTGTACAAATACTGCTTCATCTGAGTTGTAAATCTTTACTAAGCTACCGTTTGTGGCTTTTGGAGCTACATTGCCAGTTGATTGAGTAATGATTTTAAAGCGTTTGGTTGCATCGCCTACATTCGATGTGAAAGCATATTCTGTACCGCTTTGTGTAATATCAATTGTTTTGTTAGCAACTAAATCCACCAAGTAAACACCACCATAAACTGAATTTACATTTTCATGATTGAAAATCAATTTGAATTGAGTGTCATCGCCCGGTTGGAAACCAAGATAGCTTTCATTCATATCACTTACAGCATTGATTTGATAAATGCCATCATTTTCCATTGAGTAGATTTGAGCTACTTGCGAAGCTCCAAGCATTTTCTTACCATCAAAACCATTGTCAAAATTACGCGTACAACTTGGGAAAGTGAAAATCCACATTCTGTCATTGAATTTTTGACCAATTAAATCTATGCGCATGTTCACTTTATCAGTACCTGTAGAATTAAAGCTTTTAACACGCATTTGATCAGCGTTATTTACTAAACCAGTGCTTTTGCTGATTGTGAATGAACCACCATTAGTAATTGCTTTTATCAAGAAACTACCTGCTGTAGGGATTTGGCTTGGTACAGAACCTGAACCAGCTGTACCTGGAGTTGATACGGTATATTGACCAGGACCATTTCCTGGAGTGTATGCGCCATTATTAGGTGTTAAAGGGTCATAGCTGTTTGCTCCATTCCAATCAACAAATGTTCCGGTATTATACATGTATACTGCTTGTTCTGTACTTGCTCCAAATTGTATATTAGCAATATCTATTGCAGCCGTATATGGATTACCAAAAATATGTTGACCTGCAAAAGCAGCACCTGTTGTTTTTGATAAACTTTGAGTATAATCCGTGTTCAACAATTCACCGGCAAAAGTATAAGTTGTTGGGTTTTGTTGAACTAACTCATATCCGTGGTTTTGATCCAAGGTAGAACCTGCAGTTTTGTAAAGAGACTGACTTGCACCACCAAGTACCCATGCATCAAAAAATCCAACACTACTTTCATCCCATTCTCTTACATAGCTGTTTCCGAAATTAAAGGTGCTACCTGCAGTAATAGTTTTTACAGGTAAACCAAAGAACTGCCATTTGTATTTGTTATTTACGGCATTGCTTAGATTCCAATTGGCTTTAGAATACATTTCTACAGAAGCAGAAGGATTACCACTCGCAAAAATTAACGAACCATTGGCCAATGATGAGCTTGATTTAATTACTAAGCCAGAAGTTCCAGCATTATTAGCCAATGTGCCTATCACATTCATGGTTACTGCAGGGCTTATTGTAAGGCTTTTACCAGAGTTTACGGTTAAGTTAGTAACAGTGTTTGTAACGCCAAGTGTACAATCACCGTTAATATATGGACTATCAGTAATATCACCAAAAGATGCATCGCCATTTAAACCAGGAACTTCTAGCACGTTCCACTTTGTATTATCTTCCCAGGTACCATTACCATTAAAAATTGGTACATTACTGAAACTGGCAGTTGTATTTGTAAGAATAGTTCCAGATTCATTTGTTACATATCCTCTAAAATAAATAGTAGTACCTCTGTTTACACCTCCAATAACAGGATTAGAGTAAACTCCACCAGACGAAGATGATTGAGCAGAAATGTTACTGTTTTCATTTACTGTTGGACTTGTACTCCAAAAAACTCCACGCTCAACAACAGTACCAGTTGTAGGAGTAACAATAGTAGCCCCTAGTGATACATTTATTAAACGGATATTACTTGAAGTTGGAGTATGAATACTTTCTAAAGCACATAATTTGGGATTACCATTTGCAGATGCATCTAATAAGCAATACCTGCTTAATAAATTTAAAACATTATAATCGTAATATTTCAGCCAATAATGATTTGTTGAACTAGGAACGGTTATTACTACTTTAGTATTTGTTCCCGACCCAACAAAAACAGTTTGTTCACCAGAACCTCCATAGGTTGAATTAGCAGAATATGTAACATCATTTGTAGGATCTGTAAAACTATTAGTTGTATTTATTTTAAGTAACCGTCTGTTACCTGATCCTGGTGTACAAGAAACAGTGATTGTTGTAGGTGTCACTGAAACGATAGTTATTCCTGTTGACTGTGATGTTGGAGCTGCAAATGCCTCTGCCTGAATTGTTACAGACTTTATTGATGCATTATCTGAAGTAGTACTTCCAATGGTACCAGCACTTACAGAGACAATACTACTTTGAACCAACCGTACATAAACGCTACTTAAATCTTCACAAGTTGACGGTAATCTAAACTTATA
>CAZEEB010000022.1:0-17598 GCA_964511245.1 uncultured Paludibacter sp. | reverse complement strand
ATGCAGGTGCAGGTATCGCATTGAACGGTAACTTCGTAAAATTAGTTAGCTGGTATGACAATGAGTGGGGTTATTCTAACAAAGTGTTAGATTTGATTGCACACATGGATACAGTAAAATAAGCTGACCAATATAAAATTGAAAATCCCTTGAAACAAACGTTTCAAGGGATTTTTTATTAGAAAAAAAACTAAAGTGGTTTTTTGTGGAGATTACCGGACTCGAACCGGTCACCTCGACACTGCCAGTGTCGCGCTCTAGCCAGATGAGCTAAACCCCCATAAATGATTTCAGATTTGAAGTACAAAGATAAGAAAGTTTTAGAAATTATACGTACTTTTGTTTAAATTTTTACAACTCAATTTTAAAATTATGCTTATTTTTAATACTACATATCTTGTTAGTGATAATGTTCGAAGCACTTGGCTCAAATGGATTCAGGAGAAACATATACCATTTATGCTTGAATCAAATTTATTCAGCAAGCCACAGTTAGCCCGAATAATAACATCTGCTGAAGACGAAGGGACATCTTTTTCTTTACAATTTAATATTCTAGATATGAATACCTTAAAAAAATGGAATCAACAATATAAAGTAATTTTTCAGGAGAATTGCTCCCGGGAATTTGGAACTGAAGTTGTATTTTTTACAACGATATTGGAAATGATTGAGAAGAAATGACAAAAGAACAAATAATACTGGGCATTGATCCGGGAACAACCGTTATGGGTTACGGCATACTGAAAGTCAATGGCAACAAAACAGAAATGCTGGCAATGGGGATTCTGGATTTAAAAAAATATAGCAACCATTATCTGAAGTTACAACGAATTTTTGCCCGAACGCTCTCGCTTATTGACGAGTTTCATCCTGACCATTTGGCCATCGAAGCACCATTTTTTGGAAAAAATGTACAATCCATGCTTAAACTCGGACGCGCTCAGGGTGTGGCTATGTCAGCTGCCTTGTATCGAGACATTCCAATTACTGAGTACGCTCCACTAAAAATAAAAATGGCTATTACCGGAAGTGGAAGTGCTTCGAAAGAGCAGGTTGCAGATATGCTTCGACGCTATCTGAACATTCCAAAAGAAAATATACTACCACAACTTGATGCAACTGACGGACTTGCTGCTGCCTATTGTCATTATCTACAATTGAACCGACCAAGTTCCGAAAAAGCCTATTCGGGTTGGAAAGACTATATTGCCAAAAATGAAGAGAAAGTGAAAAAATCAAAAATCATACCTAAGCCATAAAAGTTGATCAAAAAAATTGTATTGATTTTAAATGTTAATCATTCATGAATCAATATCATCAACTCATATTTACACAAAAGTTTTTAAATGGAATTTGGTGCCACTATTTTACTGCGGCAACAATACCGGCAAGAAATTTTTGAAAATCAAAGTCTCCTTTTTTCGAAAATCCGGTTCGAACAACTACCAATTGCAAAGAAGGAATTATATAAATAGACTGTCCATCGTGTCCTTTGCACATATACATATCTTTTGGAACAAAAGGAAATTCGCCAGCTTTATTTAGCCAGAAAAACGAACCATATTTAGCACTAGAGCCATTTGCTGGCTGAGTTGAAAATTTCACCCAATTATCAGGGAGAATTCTTTGTCCAAGCCATCTACCATCATTCAAATAGAACAAACCAAAGCGAACATAATCGCGCATAGAAGCATAAACATAGGACGAACCTGCGAAAGTTCCCGAAGCATCCGTTTCAAAAATAGCACTCCGCATCCCTATTGGATTAAAAAGTTCTTTTCGTGGAAATGCATAATAATCAGCATCGTTAGCTATCTTCTTGCGAATGAGGTAAGTAACAATATTTGTTGTTCCGGAACTATAAAACCATAGTGAATCAGGTCGGGCCAGTAATGGCTTTTCGAAACTAAACTTAGCCATATCAGCATGATTATAAAGCATTAAGGTTACATCCGACAAATTTCCATAATCTTCGTTCCACTCCAAACCACTGTTCATGTGCATTAGGTTTTCAATTGTAATATTGCTGCGCTTATCAATTTTCCACTCAGGAATATCTGCTTTATCAGCAATATTTATTAAGCCTTTCTCTAGCATAATTCCAACCAAAGCATTTGTAAAACTTTTAGCTATTGACCAACTCAAGAATCGGTTTTTAGCCGAAAAACCTTCGTGATACTTCTCTGCCACCAACTGATTTTTATACGCTACAGCCACAGCAAAAGTACCTTGATTACCTATGGTGTCTTTTAGAGCTTTTACTATTGCCGCATCTAACTTTTTTGTATCTAGTCCTCTAGGAACTGTATCCATCAATTTGTCACCTGCCGGCCATGCCACTGTTTCAGGGTTAATAGCTGGAAGCGGAACGATTTTAAAAGGTCGTTGTCGGATGGCAGCTTCATTGCCCTGCACCAACGTACAACCAAAACCTTCGATATAAATAGCTTTAGAAGTTGACCAAAGAAAACGACTGGTTACTTCTTTTTTTTTATAATCAATCGTATTCTTTGTAAACTTAATAAACGAAAAATTTAAATCAATTGCTTCCACACTTTCCTGTGTACGATTTCCGACAAATACATCTGAAGCCAGATTCTTAGCCGCATAACCGGTTATGATTGGGGTTAAATGGTAAAAATAAAATAAACCGTATCCTAGTGAAAAAATCAATACAGCATATATGGAAACAATCAGTTTCTTTTTCATAATCAAATATTTTGGATTTGTTCTTATTCTAAGTCGAACTATGTAACTTTTTCCAAACGTTTCATAATTGAAAAAATAAATGCAGCTGAAAGCAAACAACATACAATAAAAATAAGCCACAATTGCCAAAGTTCTAATTTTCCCCAAAAATAACTTCCTACAAATAAAAGTTTGTTGCCAACAGCTGTTGCCAGCAACCATCCACCTTGCATTAAACCCTGAAAACGCTGTGGTGCTACTTTTGAAACAAATGACAAACCCATAGGACTTAAAAATAATTCAGCCACAGTGAGCACTAAATAACTGCTAATCAACCAATATGGACTAATTCTCGAAGAATCAGCAACAGCCTGACCATTCAAATCATGAGGAGAAATCAGAGTTAAAGATCCAACCAATACTACCAAAAATCCAACAGCTGCTATAATCATACCTATACCTATTTTGCGGGGAGTTGATGGTTCTTTTCCAATTTTATTTAACCATACAAAAACTCCCATGACTAATGGAGTTAAGAATACAATAAATAAGGGATTAAATGATTGGAAAACTTCAGCTGAAATAGAATTTAATGCTAAATTGTGTGACACAAAGTAATAACATAATGCTGCACCCGAAAAAGTCATGGAAGCTCCAATTAGTTTGTTAGTGATTTTATTATTTCCAAAAACCAAAAACAAACCACCTATACCGGCTATAAATGATAAAATAGATGGTAATGTAAAAAATAAATTCGTAAACGAATCAACCTCTTTGACAATATAATCACGTGCAAAAACTGTAAGTGTTAACCCATTTTGATGAAATGACATCCAAAAGAAAATAACTACAAAAAACACCAAAACGAGTGAAATTACACGTGCTTTTTCTTCTTTAGTTGACGACATAATAATCCAGGTTACAAATGTACCAAACAATCCAATTGCCATTCCTGTTTTATAATCTTTTAATATACTAACCAGCAATGTAACTAACCCACCAACCATCAAAGCAATCACCAATGTAATTAAGCCCGATTTATTTTGAGTTGTTGTTTTGGATGTTTTTGTTTCGATAACTTCTTTGTTTGGAAGATGTTTATGGAAGATAATATATAGCAATAATGAAATAAACATTGCAATTCCGGCAATACCAAAAGCGTAGTTATAACCTTTTGAATAAACGTCAAGATATGAAATTGCAAATGAGTGTAAATCGGTTACATTTCCATTCAAACTCACTTTATTGGCAAGAATTAATAACTGATTTGTGTCTGACAATTTAGCATCCAAAAGTTGGTGGCAAAGATCCGGAACACTTCCATCATGCAAAAATCCATTGGATTTTAACCACCAATCCCTTACACCCGTTGCTGCAAATGGGGCAAAAAAAGCACCAACATTGATTCCCATATAGAAAATCATAAATGCTGAATCACGCAATTTTCCATACTTTTCATTGTCGTAAAGCTGTCCGACCACTGCCTGAAGATTTCCTTTGAATAAACCGTTACCAAGTGCAATAACGAATAAACTTATCAACGTGACATTCAAGCTGGCACCTGGCATTGCCATCAAACAATAACCAACAAGCATAATTAATATACCAATCAATATTACCAGTTTGTACTTTTTTGAATAATCGGCAACTATCCCACCAATCAATGCCAAAGCATAAATTCCAAAATAAAACCAACTGTAATAATCGCCTGCAGTTTCAACGGATAGTCCGAATTTAACCTGCAAAAATAAAACTAAAATAGCCATCATGGTATAAAAGCCAAAACGCTCGCCCATATTGGCAAAAAAAGCTACAAGAAGTCCTTTAGGATGATTTTTAAGCATAAAAAATAATTTAAAATAATTGATTGATTACTGATACTACTCACTACTATATGGTTTCATAACTACACCCAAACTTTTTCGTCCATCTACTTTAGTTAAAATTGGATTCAAAAAATGAATATGTCGAATATATTCTGACTCATATTCAGCCGATTGTGAATTCAAAAAGTCAATGTCATATGTTCCGTCACCAAAAAAAGGATTAATCGTAAAATAAGCCACTCCAAACGAGGTCAGATTTTGAAAAAAATGCGTTCCCTGACTTGGGTCTACGCGATAATTTGCTAATCCTGACTCCACAATCAATCGGGCATTGCTTATATTCGGCCATTTTACAGGAATTCCAAGCCACGAATCGGCCGAACCCCAACGACCAGGTCCGATAAGTATATAATTTCTATTTTGTTTAACTAAATGACGATTTATTTTGTCGATTTCAGAGGCAATTAACTCATTTTTTGAAGCATTAAACGCCTCTGTTTTTACATAAATTAAATCATATAAATCATCCGTAACACCATGCCCCATTGCATTTTTACATGAAATCAATGTGTTTTCTTCCGGAATTGAACCAATTTCCTCATTAATCAGTTCTTTATTGTCAACAATCGGGCGGATTTGAAGCAGAAAAAAAGTATGTAATTTTGCCGGTGAATAATCCAGGTTTACTGCAAATTCAATTTCAATTGGTCGTCCCATTTCGGCTTGAGCAATTTTCATTACTTCCTTCAAAATATCTGCCAATGGAAAAACATTGTGTTTCAGTACATTAGCAAATGTAATGAGTTTTCGACCACCATCATAAATGCTGTCATGAATCACAGAATTTTGACTATCGTAGGTTGAAGCAATAAATTGTAAAGTACCATCTGATTCAGCCTCAGAAATAGGAATATTTAACAAATTAAAACCATCATCTACTTGTGGAACAAATTGTTTTTTACTTAAATCAAGTGCATTAAAATAAGTTTGAGTTTCGCGTAATATATATTCTGATGAACTGAGTTGAAGAGCATGTTGAGGATAAAATGCTGAAAACCGAATACTTTTCCCTCCATCCATTATGTATTTTCCTAATCCCATGGCCACATTTGCAATTCCTTCATCAGATTTTTCAGCACCAATAGGATAATAATTCAACGAGCGTGCAACTCCTGAAAACGAGGGATAAAATCTTGTGCCATAAGTATGCCCACAAATTTCTTGCAAAACGATAGCCATTTTCTCCTCATCTATCACGTTTTTGGTTGCTGTCATGTAAGCTTTACTATCCCGATAAAAAACCGATGCATAAACAGCTTTGATAGCTTCAGTTATCATCAACAGCATTTGAGTTTTACTCTCAGCATTAAATGGCACCATATAAGTGGAGTAAATTCCGGCAAATGGCTGATAATGTGAATCTTCAAGTAAGCTGGATGAGCGTACGGCAATGGGTGAATTAATCACACCCACAAAAGTATGCATGTCGGCAATTAATTGTTGAGGGATGCGCCCTTTTAGAAAATGAGAAAGTATTTCAGTATCTTCAATGTCTGATAAAGCTATGGGATATAGCTGATTAAGCTCCATGAATTCGCTAAACACATCGGTAGAAATTACCACTGTTTTGGGTATTATTATTTGAATATTTTCAAACATTTCAAGACTTTCGTTGCGTTTAATCATAGCGTCTATAAAAGCCAAACCACGTCCTTTACCACCCAACGAACCGTCACCAATACGGGCAAAATTTGAATATTGATCAAATCGATCACGTTGAAAAACAGCGACAACGCCTCTGTTTTTAACTTTACGATAATGTACTATGGCATCAAAAATTATTTGGCGAACTTGAGTCAAATCACTAGCCACATCATTGTCAACATTGATGTTTTTTAAAAATTCTGCCAATGGAAACATGGCTCTTGAATACAACCATCGTGAAATATTGTTACGAGAAACATGATAATAAAGGGATTCATCGCTAATGCTAAAAATACTTTCCTGCAATCCACGCAAATTTTGAATTCTGGCTTCTTGATTTCCAGTACTTGGATTAATAAAAATGAAATCGCCAAAACCAAAGTTCTTTGCTATTTTCTCGCGCAAATCCATCAGTAAAGTCTTTGACATTTTATTCAAAAATGCTGCATTCACGCTATCTGCACCACCATGATTAGATTCTTCAGTAGAAATACATATTAGCGGAATATGTTTATCATAATTTCGAATAGCAGTACATAAATTTATACCGGCTGTTTTATTCTTAACACCAAATTGCAAATAGCTTACATCGGTAATTACACCCAGCATATTTTGTTTGTATGTTTCGTAAATTGCCATTCCTTCTTCGTACGAGCGTGCAAGCAAAATTTTAGGACGTCCCCGCATCCGAAGCATTTGTTCGTGCTCATTCAGGGCTTCGGTCATAAAAGAGCGGCTCTGCTTGAATACATATTTATATAGGTGCGGAACAATGGAGGAGTACCAACGAATAGAATCTTCGACGAATAGAATAACCTGAACACCAACCGATTCAACATCCTCTTCAACATTCATTCTGTCTTCAATCAGTTTTATTATTGCCAACAAAATGTCTGAATTTCCCAACCAACTGAACACGTAATCTATGGCGCTTAAATCTTCATTAGCAATACGTTGTGATACGGATTGCGAAAATGGAGTCAGCACCACGATAGGAATATCGCTAAATTGTTTTTTTACACTTTTTGCCCATTCAAAAGGATTAATACTTTCGCCGCTAGGCATTGAAATTATCAGTTCAAATTTTCTTTCTGCAAGTAATGAGTTGGCTTCTTCCTCGTTGGAAACCAATGTAAAACGTGGAGGATAACGCAGATTCAGGGAGGTATATTCATTGAAAATCAACTCATCAATCCGTCCATCTTCTTCCAACACAAAAGCATCATACTTGCTGGCATACAGCAAGATATTGTAAATCCGGTGCGTCATCAAATTGGCAAAAGACGTATCTTTGAAGTATAGTTTTTTGATACTTGGAGTATTCATCAGTAGTTGATAGATGACTGTTTAAAAAAAGCTAGAGCAAAAGTAATAAAAGGAATGAAATAACGGGTATTTATGCAAGAATATTCAACAATAGAAATATCATGACATCATTTAAAATCATTGATTCTCACTTATTCTAAAAGATTTTCTACTTTTGCAATAGATTCATTTATATAAATGTTGTTTGAACATCAAATAAAACTCAAGAAGTTTCTTCCTCTGACAGCTATATTGTTTTTTGTCAGTTGTATCAGCACCCAACAACTTGAATATCAGACGAAAGTTTATCTGGATTTGGGACTCAAAAAGGAATGTCGTGATAATTTCGGGTTGTATAAAGAGGCAGCCTCCTGGCTAAATGTACCTTATGTAGAAGCTAGTTGCTCCAAAAATGGAATTGACTGTTCGTGTTTGGTATGCAACATTTATAAGACCGTTTACGATAAAACGATTGAACGAAACTCACTTTCAATTCTCATTAACAATTGCCGGAGAATCAAAAAACAACAATTGAAAGAAGGTGATTTAGTTTTTTTCTGTACCAGCAATAAATCAAAAGCTTCTGTAAATCATGTTGGTATATACCTCAAACACAATAAATTCCTTCATGCTTCGGTATCTCGTGGGGTAATAGTCAGTGATTTAAATGAAAATTATTATATGAAAAGTTGGATATGTGGAGGCAGGGTAAAATAATTAGATTTTTCATAACTAATCCCATTGTCAATCAAAGATTTATTCCTATCTTTGCACCCGCTTTATTAAATACTTATTATAAATAACTAAAAAGCTAACAAACAGTATGTTAAACCATTATGAAACCGTTTTCATTCTAACTCCCGTTTTGTCTGATGTCCAGATGAAGGAAGCGGTAGAAAAATTCAAAGCCATCTTGACAGAAAATGGCGCAAAAATTACCAATGAAGAAAATTGGGGATTACGCAAATTGCAATATCCAATCCAAAAGAAATCGACTGGTTTTTATTCGTTGCTTCAATTTGATGCAGAATCAACCGTAATCGCTACGCTGGAAACCCAGTTCCGTCGCGACGAACGTGTATTACGTTTCTTATCGTTCCGTTTGGACAAATATGCGTTTGAATACGCTGAAAAAAGAAAAGGTATTAAATCTAAAGAAGTAAAGGAGAACTAAACCATGGCAGCAAACAACGGAGATATCAGATATTTGACTCCACCCTCAGTAGATGTAAAAAAGAAAAAATACTGTCGTTTCAAAAAGAGCGGTATTAAATACATCGATTACAAAGATGCGGAATTTTTGAAAAAATTTCTGAACGAACAAGGAAAAATCCTTCCACGTCGCCTTACCGGTACTTCGTTGAAATTTCAACGTAAAGTAGCTCAAGCAGTTAAAAGAGCACGCCACATTGCGTTGCTTCCTTATGTAACCGATATGATGAAATAATTTAGCAAGGAGGAAAAAGTATGGAAATTATATTAAAAGAAGATGTAATCAACTTAGGTTACAAAGGCGATATTCTGAAAGTAAAAGATGGTTACGGACGTAACTTTCTGATTCCAACAAAAAAAGCTATTCTGGCAACAGCATCAGCAAAAAAAATGTTGGCTGAAGATTTGAAACAACGTGCTCATAAACTGGAAAGTTTGAAAAATGCAGCTGTTGAGCTTGCTGACAAACTGAAAGACCTGACATTGACCGTAGGTGCTAAGACTAGTACAACCGGTAAAATTTTTGGCGCTGTTGGTCCTATACAGATTGCCGATGCATTCGAAAAAGCAGGTTTTACTGTTGATCGCAAAGTTATTTTACTGAAAGATGCAGTTAAAGAAATAGGCTCGTACAAAGCCACATTGAAGCTTCACAAAGAAGTAACTGTTGAGGTTGCTTTCGAAGTGGTAGCTGAATAATTTTTCAATTCAAAATCACGATAAGGAGGCTGTTTCAAATAAATTTTTGAATCAGCCTCTTTTGTGTTGTCTTAGCATATTATTTGCGATAAAGCAAAAATACTAAATTTGAGAATTTTAAAAAATATAATTTCCAATTTATATTTTTTATAAATCGATTACAAAATTTCAAATCCTTGTAAATCTCATTGATATATATTTTTAATCAAATATTTTGATATTCAGAAAGAAATCAGTATTTTTGAAGCTCAAAATTGAAATTAAGTAAAATTATGGCAAAGGAAGTGGTAGCTAATACGGGTGCAATGTACAATGCACTTACCAACGGAAGTAAAATTGTAGGAAAAATATTCGCTGATACTGATTTTAGGATTGATGGGGAAGTAGAAGGAACTATAACTTGCAATGGAAAAGTAGTAATTGGTCAAAAAGGATATTTAAAAGGCTCTATTTCATGTTTAAATGCAGAAATCATAGGTAAGGTTGATGGCGATATTGTTGTAACTGAAACGCTTTCATTGCGAAGTACTGCTGAAATAAAAGGCGATGTTAAAACTAAAGTATTAATGGTTGAACCAAATGCTATATTTAACGGAACTTGTTCAATGAAAGAAACCACAACTAACACAGTTACAGTTAAATAACAACAAATAAAACAACGGCATTCAAATGCTTCTATAAACCCTAAATAAAAACGTTGAAGTGATATTTACTTCAACGTTTTTTTGTTACTAAATAATCTAAATTCATTTTTTGATGCAAAACATTAGTTATAAGGCATTGGTGGTAGAAGAACAACAGGGAACATTTAAACAATTGATAAAAGTTTTATCAACTGAAAATTTAAACGAAGGCGATGTACTTATTCGGGTGCATTATTCATCCGTTAATTATAAGGATGCACTTTCAGCATTTGGAAATAAAGGAATTACAAAGAAATACCCACATACTCCCGGCATTGATGCAGCGGGTGTAGTGGAACAATCTGAGAATGAAAATTTTATACCGGGTGACAAAGTTATTGTAACAGGCTATGACCTTGGAATAAATACGGCAGGTGGATTTGGCGAATATATTTGTGTTCCGGCAAAATGGATTGTAAAACTACCTGAAAATTTATCATTAAAAGAATCTATGATTTTGGGCACTGCAGGTTTTACAGCAGGCATTTCAGTATTACGTTTAAGCGAATTAGTAAAACCTGGTGATGGTAAAATTATTGTTTCAGGAGCTTCAGGTGGAGTTGGATCAATAGCATTATCGTTGCTTTCAAAAATGGGATACCAAACAGTGGCTGTTTCAGCTAAAGAAACAGAATATCCTTTGTTATATTCGCTAGGAGTTACTGAAATTATTTCTCGTAAAAAATTTGAAGAATTTGATAAACGACCTATACTTTCTGCAAAATACGCGGGAGGAATAGATACTGTGGGAGGGTCAATTCTGGAAAATATAATTAAATCTTTACAACCACTTGGAGTTGTAACCACTTGTGGAAATATTGCCTCTTCAAACATTCAAACATCCGTTTATCCTTTTATACTTCGAGGAATTTCGCTTATTGGTGTTTCATCACAAAATTATCCTACAAAATTAAGGCAAAAATTATGGATGAAATTAGCTACTGAATGGAAAATTGAAAATTTTGACCAACTACACTCCGAAATAAAACTCGAAGAATTAAAATTGAATTTGGAATTGATATTAAATGGAAAGCTTAAAGCCAGAACCATTGTGAATTTAAAAGACAATTAACGATTCAAATTTTCATTTTAATATCAAATTAATTTTATTGTTTTAAAAAAGATTATCTTTTGGGCTAAATGCTTTTATTAATGAAAAAAAAAACGCAATTTTGCACTTTATTTCAAAGATTTTTTTTGACCTTAAATCCTCAAGCTCTCTGAATGGCATTAGCAAACGAGAATTATTTAAAAACTCCCGAAATCTATTGTTTTGACGAAATTGAAAAGCGCGTTAATGCTTTTAAGCTGGTACATCCAAATGCAAAATTAATTCGTCTTGGGGTTGGCGATGTTACACGGCCGTTACCTAATGAAGTGATACAAGCTTTGCATAATGCTGTGGAAGAAATGAGTATGACAGAATCTTTTAGAGGATATAGTCCACCACAAGGCTATGATTTTTTAATAGAAAAAATAGTCAAAGATTATCGTTCGTATGGCATAAGTCTTGAAAAAGAAAGTATTTTTATTAACGATGGAGCAAAATCGGATATTGGAAATATAGGGCATATTTTAGGACGAGATAACATAATTGCTATTGCAGAACCTGTATATCCGGTATATGAAAACGCTACAATTATGAGTGGACGAGCCGGAATTTTAACTGATGAATTAAAATGGAGTAATGTTGTATATTTGCGTTGTAACGAAGAAACCGGTTTTGCTCCTGAACTTCCAAAAGAAAGAGTAGATGTGATTTATTTATGCAATCCGAATAATCCAACCGGAACAGTGATGAAAAAAAACGAGTTGAAACGCTGGGTTGATTATGCAATTTTAAATCAAAGTATTATAGTTTACGATGGTGCTTATTCAGCTTATATAAATGAACCCGATGTACCCAGAAGCATTTATGAAATAAAAGGTGCAAAAAAAGTTGCCGTTGAAGTGCGTAGTTATTCAAAAACGGCCGGATTTACTGGCATACGTTGTGGTTATTCAGTTTTTCCTCAAGAGTTGATGGTATACACTAAAATGGGCGAAAATGTCTCATTAAACAAGCTTTGGAGCAGACGCAACGCGAATTATACAAATGGTGTTTCGTATATAGTTCAGCGCGGTGCTGAGGCTTTGTATAGTCGCAAAGGTAAGATTGAAACTAATGAATTGGTAAATTATTACCTTACCAATGCAACATTGATTCGAAATGAATTAATTTCAATAGGATTTGAAGTTTTTGGTGGTGTAAGTTCACCTTATGTTTGGTTTAAAACTCCAAATGATCAAACTTCATGGAAATTTTTTCATGAATTATTGTATGAAAATCAAATTGTTGCAACTCCCGGTATAGTGTTTGGAATATTAGGTGATAATTATATGCGTTTTTCAGGATTTAGCAGTAGGGAAGAAACTCTGGTTGCATTGGAGCGAATACGTAGAAGTAAATATAAACTTTGATTTATTAATTTTTTAATTTTTAATTATATAAATTATGTGTGGAATTGTAGGTTACATTGGAAATAAGCAGGCTTATCCAATTTTGATTAAAGGTCTTCAACGTTTGGAATACAGAGGTTATGATAGTGCCGGAATTGCATTATTAAACGAAGATAGCTTGAATGTATATAAAGCAAAAGGAAAAGTCTCTGATTTAGTCCATTTTGCAGAGCAGAAAAACATAAGTGGCACGGTTGGAATAGCTCATACACGATGGGCAACACATGGTGAACCTAATCAGGTAAATGCACATCCTCACTACTCACAATCTGAAGAGTTAGCCATAATACATAACGGTATTATAGAAAATTATGCAGTACTGAAAGAAGGATTGAAGGCGCAGGGTTATGTATTTCATAGTCAGACTGATACGGAAGTTTTAATTCAATTGATTGAATATATCAAAAAATCGAACAAAGTAGATTTAACGAAAGCAGTACAATTGGCTCTAAACCAGGTAATTGGAGCTTATGCAATTGCTGTAATTGAAAAAGGGTGCCCTGATTTAATTGTAGCCGCCCGTAAAGGTAGTCCATTGGTTGTAGGTATTGGTGAGGATGAGTTTTTTCTGGCTTCGGATGCTACGCCAATTATCGAATATACTGACCAAGTAGTGTATATTGGCGAAGAAGAAATTGTTACTCTTCAACGTGGCAAACAGCTTAAAATTAGAACAATTGCTGATGTTGAAAAAACTCCTGAAATAAAAAAATTAGAATTAACACTTAGTCAATTGGAAAAAGGTGGTTATCCTCATTTTATGATTAAGGAAATCAACGAACAGCCTAAAACACTGAGTGATAGTATGCGTGGCAGGGTAAGTCACGAAGAAAATGAAATAAAACTATCGGGATTTATTGATAACAAAGAAAAATTCATGAATGCAAGTCGTATAATAATTACTGCTTGCGGAACATCGTGGCACGCAGGATTAATAGGAAAATATGCGATAGAAGAATTTGCCCGAATTCCTGTTGAAGTAGAATATTCATCTGAGTTTAGATATCGTAAACCAGTGATTCATAAAGATGACATTGTAATTGCTATATCACAATCAGGCGAAACTGCCGACACTCTGGCGGCTGTTGAACTTGCAAAATCGCAAGGCGCATTCATTTTTGGAATTTGTAATGTGGTAGGTTCATCAATCCCTCGAAACACTGATTCTGGTTGTTATACACATGCTGGTCCTGAAATTGGAGTTGCTTCAACCAAAGCATTTACTGCTCAAGTAACAGTACTGACCATGTTAGCTTTACTAATTGGCAAAGAAAAAGGTACGCTTGATAAGGAGCAATACTCAAAAATTGTATCGGAGTTAGGAAATATTCCCGAAAAAATTAAACATTTGTTAAAACAAAATAGCATAATTGCCGAATTTGCTAAAACATTCACTTACGCCCAAAATTTTATTTATTTAGGCAGAGGCTATAATTTTCCGGTGGCATTAGAAGGTGCGCTCAAATTGAAAGAGATATCTTATATTCATGCAGAAGGTTATCCGGCAGCTGAAATGAAGCATGGTCCAATTGCCTTAATAAGTCAAGAAATGCCTGTAGTGGTAATTGACCCAAGTGCAGGTATGTACGAAAAAGTTGTAAGCAATATTCAAGAAATTAAAGCCCGAAAAGGTAAAATAATTTCGATAGTAACTGAAGGTGATGTTGTGGTTCATAACCTATCTGATTATACAATAAGTATTCCGGATACTGTTGAATGTTTAGTTCCATTATTGGCAGCCATACCATTGCAACTATTGGCATATCATATAGCAGTTGTTAAGGGTTGTGATGTAGATCAACCACGTAATTTAGCTAAATCGGTAACTGTAGAATAGTATAAACAAAAAACCCCTTCGTCTTCTTCGTTGGGGTTTTTTAATTGTGCTAATAATTAATTGATTATTAGTAATATAAATCAAAATTATTAATTTAACAGTATGTGCGGAATTGCAATGATAAGGCTTTTAAAGCCACTTGAGTTTTATCAGGAAAAGTATGGAACTTGGCAGTATGGACTTCAAAAAATGTATTTGTTGATGGAAAAACAACATAATCGTGGACAGGAAGGTGCAGGTCTTGCAACTCTTAAGCTTGACATGCCACCAGGAGAAGAATATATTTGGCGAGAACGTGTAGAAGGAAAAAATGCTATTCAGGAGATATTTGCCACTATTAACAAAAAAACATCAACTCAGACTTTAGATATCTTACAAAATGCCGAAAAAGCTAAAGCCAATTTAGCATTTGCCGGCGAATTGTATCTTGGGCATTTACGGTACAGTACAACTGGTAAAAGTGGACTTTCATACGTTCATCCTTTCCTGCGTCGTCATAATTGGAAAAACAGAACGATGGTTTTGGCGGGAAATTTCAACTTAACAAATGTGGATGAACTATTTAATCATCTCACTCTAAAGGGTCAACATCCTCGTGATAAAGGTGATACTTTTTTAATGTTGGAATCATTAGGGTTTAAACTCGATCGAGAAGTTCAGAAAGAATACGATAAAATTAAACAACGTTACACAAATGACATTACAATAACTCAAAAAATTGAGGAAAACCTTGATATAGCATCCTTTATTCGGAAATCAGAAAAGCTATGGGATGGAGGCTATACAATATGTGGTATGCTTGGTCATGGAGATTCATTTGTGTTTAGAGATTCGAAAGGAATACGCCCTGCATTTTATTATATAGATGATGAAATTGTGGTAACAGCATCAGAAAGACCTGTGATACAGACTGCAATGAATGTAAAAGAAGAAGAAGTTATGGAGTTAAATCCCGGCGAAGCGTTAATTATAAAAAAGAATGGCAACATTAAATTTGAAACCATACGTCCCGCTTCAGCCGAATATGCAAAATGCTCTTTCGAACGAATTTATTTTTCGAGAGGCAGTGACATTGATATTTACAATGAACGCAAAAAACTAGGAGAGTCGCTTGCTCAGCCTATTCTTAATGCAATTGATAATGATATGGCAAACACAGTTTTTTCATTTATTCCAAATACAGCTGAAGTGGCTTTTTTTGGGATGAAAGATGGCATAATGGATGCAACTCAAAAACCAATCAGAGCTGAAAAAGTATTAATTAAAGACATAAAACTTCGAACGTTTATATCAACAGGTGATGAACGCGATGACCTCGCTACCCATGTATACGATGTAACTTATGGTTCAATTCGAAGAGGAAAAGTTGATAATCTTGTAGCAATTGATGATTCAATTGTGAGAGGTACTACTCTGAAACAAAGCATATTAAAAATATTATATCGACTCGAACCAAAAAAAATTGTCATAGTATCATCTTCGCCACAAGTACGTTATCCCGATTATTATGGTATAGATATGGCAAGTATGAATGAGTTTTGTGCATTTCGTGCAACAATAGAATTACTTAAGGAATCAGGAAATCAACACATTATCGATGAGGTTTATCGAAAATCCAAAGCACAGAAAGATTTCCCGAAAGAAGAGATAAAAAATTACGTAACAGAAATATATGAACCGTTTTCGCAGGAACAAATTTCTAAAAAAATTGCTGAAATGCTCACTCCGCCTGAAGTCGATTGTCCGGTTGAATTAGTTTATCAAACTATAGAAGGATTACATAAGGCATGTCCAAATCATACTGGCGACTGGTATTTCTCCGGAAATTATCCCACTCCAGGTGGCAATAGATTGGTAAATAAAGCATTTATTGATTACTATGAAGGAAATAATACGGCTGCATACGGCTGTTAAAATAATTAAAAAAGAGCAACTTCGATGAAGTAGCTCTTTTTTAATTATTGGAATTTTGAGCCTCTTGTCGGATTCGAACCAACGACCCCGAGATTACAAATCACGTGCTCTGGCCAACTGAGCTAAAGAGGCAGGTGGGTAAGCCCCCTGCATCGCACCGCTACAACCATCTACCCTTGCTGCGGTCAAGCCCTGGGGGAGTTCGAAGGGAGCTGGTCGTGCAGGACTTACCCAGCACAAAAGTACTGCTTTTTGCCGAATTTACAAAGCAAAGTGAATATATTTTTTATTGAAATCCCCTACTCTATTCATTTTCAGAAAACTATTTGAAAATTTATTTTTCTGAAAACAAAAAACCAGAACTAAATCAGCTCCGGTTTTAAGTATGAAATGCAAATATTACGGCAGATAAAAGCGAAAATTCATACTTTTTAGTTTAATCCTAAAGGAAATGAATAGTTTTGAGTAAAATAGATATTATCAATACATACATAAGTTGGTGTATTTATTCCCCATTGACCTTTGTCGCTCGAATCAAAAGTAAATATTACTTTGTCAACTTCACCACCTAAACCTGATAATTCAATACTTGTCCATGTTTTCAGAATAAATGATTTTCCATTTCTGAAATCAGCCAAATAATATTCTACTTGCCCTGTTTGAATACCGTTTTTATAACCTGTAATAATAACCTTAAACCAGTCACCAGTAACAAATTTTTTACTGAATGCATTCCCGTTTAGAATTGTACGATATGTATAAGTGCTATTTGTCAACATAATGCTATGTATGAAAAAATAACCTATAGAATCTTTTGGACAAGATAATGTAGCAGGTCCATAAACGACACCGTATTTTTTTGAATTAACACCTCCTATTGGAGCACCCGAACCAGTTATTGAACTGTATTCATTTGTGTAATCAGCTGTAATTGTATCGGTTTGAGCAGAACAAACCGTTCCTCCATTCCAAATACCTCCTGTATTGACTGTAAATACAGCATTTCCATTTACAAACTTTGCATTTGCCGAATCGGCAGTTACATTGGCATTTCCAAGAGCTACGGTTTCAAAATCATCAAGATAGAACTTTGTTTCCTTTTTTTCAACGGGCGTACACGAAATCAGCAGGAATCCCAAAGCGGCAATTGCAAAAATAAATTTACTTGTTTTCATTTTTAATTGTTTGATTATTAGTTATATAAAAGATTAACTGACACGATAAAATA
>CAZEEB010000021.1:0-17995 GCA_964511245.1 uncultured Paludibacter sp. | reverse complement strand
ACCAAACTCGCCTTTACCGACGAACTACCTAAATCATAACCTAATAGATACATAAAGCCCCCCTTTTATCCCCCCGAAGGGGGGAAGATTTTAGTTAGTATTATTTATAAAACATTTTTCATTATTGATAATTTGCGCACTTAAAGTCCCCCTTCGGGGGATTTAGGGGGCTTCACTTTTTATACTTATAAAGTCTTGCTGCTCTGTGCGGAACACCCTCTTCCATCTCATCCAATGCAATCACATAGGGCCATTGAGCTACTTTTTTCTGAAAATTACGTACATCCGAACGTGTCTGATGTACTGTATCGTGCAATGAGCGTAATTGAGATAATGTAAATTTCCGCGGCAAAAGCTCAAAAAGCAAATGAGGTTCTATATCAAGATTATGACGAATGTAGTCCAATCCTTTACTGATAATTTCAGTATGGTCGAAAGCCAAATTCATATTAGCTACTTCGTTTAAATCATACCAATTTGCCTGTGTGTTTTCTGATTTAACCTGAATTTTTCGGTCAATTTTAATTAACGCCACATAAGCCACAGTTACGATACGCCCAATTTTTAGCTGCATCGTATTTTCCAACCACAGAATATCACGTGGATTTTCTGTTCGCTTTGGATTCCCGAAGCTTTTAAATTGACTTAAATAGATATTTTTCAACCCCGTGAGCTCTGTCAAAACTCGTGAAGCAGCCGTATCTAAATCTTCATCATTTAGAATAATGCTTCCCGGAAGTTTCTTATCATTATACAATTCATTCTGTTCGGTGATGTTTCGTTCGATTAGCAATATTTTTAGCTTTTCACCATCGAAACCAAAAACAACACAGTCGACTGAAACATGAGGATTGTAAATATTTAACGTTGGCATTGAAATATTGTTGAATAATGATGCAAAAGTATACTATATAATTCTAAGAATATATTTTATATATATGTTATAAAACACTATATCAGTACTTTAAATAATGTATATAATACAATAACTACTGTTTATATATTGTTATAAATACAATAAGTAATTTTAAAATAAAGCATCAAAAATGATTGAATAAAAGCTTTTTATACAAATTAAATATGAAGCTTTTTTATGTGAAATTTATACAATAAGCTACAACTCTTTTTGATGTATTTCAAAAAAAAGATTTTAGCTAATCTTGGGCTAAAATCTTTTTTGAAATTTAATAAAAATTATTTTCGTTAATAATGTCGGTATTTTTTAACGGTTATTTTGTTTAATTTATATGAGAGTATTAATTCGTGTGAACCTACTGAACTTTGACTTATTCCACTTACATTAAAATCATAGCTGTATGATAAATGCATAGCTTCGGATAAATTATATCCTAAAATGAGTCCCATTTCGCTTCTGGTTCTATAAAAAAGTCCTGCTTCGAAGAGGTCAGTTTGTTCATAAAACTTAAAGAAAGTTGTTATGTTAAATTCCATTTGAAAAATATTACCATATTGAATTGCACTTATTCCATATTGTAAATTAATGGTTTGATCAGTTTTTTTACGATATATTCCATATAAAATATTTGTATTAGATAATATCGAGTTCTCTTTATAAAAAGCTGATAATAAATTCTGACTTGAAGCACCAATTTGCCAGCTATTCGATTTTAGTTGAAAGCCAATGTCGCAGTTATAATTGTTTTCGTGTAAAAGATTATCATATAGAGCGGGATCATCGACCGACATAATGCTAATTTGTGATCTGTCGTATGATAAACATTGTAAACTTGGTGCAATTCCTAAGTTTAAATGTAAATTTCTATTTAAATCTACATTATAAGAATATGATGCAGAGATATTTGAAATAGTATTATATCCAATTTTATCAGAAAAAACTTTTAACCCAAATTGAGTATTTATATCACTTAAATACATTGTAGCAGTAGCATAAAATGTACTTGGCGAACCTGGAAAACCAACCCATTGTTTACGTGCAGCAATACTAAATTGCGCTGAGTAATCTTCGTTAACAAATGCAGGGTTAATATAATAGGCATTGTCCCAATAATTGTTAATGCGAATATTGTACTGTGCTTTGGAATACATTCCAGCAAGTATTAGTACTATAAAAAAAGATATGAATTTAACCATTTGTTTTGAATTTTGATTACTTTATTACTCTAACATATCCTGTTTCTGTCTTTGTACCTGAATCAGTTGGAAAGTAAACAACATAATAATAAACACCTTTAGAAACCACTTCACCCTTGTATATTCCATCCCAACCGCTGTTTCCTTCGTAAAGTAAAATGCCATTTCGATTATATAATTTAATTTGCCAACCTTTCATAAATATATCATTGATACCATCCCCATTTGGACTGAATGTATTTGGCATTTCAATAGGCATTTTAATCCATATTTTTTTAGTGATATCTTGTTTACAGCCTTCTACGCTTGTTATAGTCAATTTAACGGTTGTGTAACCTAATTGATTATTTTTAAATGTATGATATACACTGTTTCCTTCTTCTTGTTTCCCGTCACCAAAGTCCCATATATAATTAGTATATTGTGTGTTTTCACTCCAAAAGTGAATTTCTGCATTTTCAGCAATTTTATCTTCTCCATCAGTTAGTATGTTGTAATTCATTGTATTATAAGTTGTTGCAATAAATTTCAAAGTATCCTTACAACCATTTATAGATGTTCCAATTACACTGTATTCTCCAGCTTGGCTAATCGTAATGTTGTCATTTACTGATCCATTGCTCCAAGTATAGGTTTTTGCCCCAAGCACTTTAACTGTTACTGAATCTCCAATACAGAATTTAGGTTCTCTGTCCAATTTCAATTTAGTCAAAGGGCTTACTACAATGGCTGTTTCAAAAGTACTAGAATTAGAACCAGCAGTAACCCTTAACATTACATTGTAAATACCTGAATTTACAAAATTATGTATTGGATTCCTAATTGAAGAAAATTGTCCATCACCAAAATCCCAAAAGTAGCTATAATTCTTATCATCAATAACAGATGAAAGTGCATTGAATTGATAGCTGAACTTACTACAATCTGATTGATCATAAAAGATACCAACATCTGCAATTTCTACATTGAATACTAATTTACTTACACAACCTAAACTGTCTGCAACTTGTAATTCAGCCACAGAGCTTTGATTTGTTTCCATTATTTCATTATTTTCACCTTTTACTTCGCCTGTGCTCCAATGTAGATGATAAGGTGAAAATCCACCTGAAATATTCGCTTTAAATCGTCTAATTAATTTTTTGTCATAAACATTCAAGTCATTCTCAGCTAGTACTGAGATAGACAATGGTTTTTGTCGAATTATTTCAAATTGAGCCGATTGTGTACAAGCTCTAGAATCTGATACAATCACAAAATATTGACCTGCAGGAATTTCTGAAATATCTTGATTTGTGCTTCCATTTGACCACTCGTAGGTGTAAGGAGGTGTTCCACCGGAAACTGTTAATTTAATGGCTCCACTTTTCGGATTATTACAGTCAAATGCATTTGTAATACTTGCAGTTACTTCAATTTTTTGTGGCTCGCTGATTAAAAAACTTTCTTTAATATTACAAGGTGCTCCATCGTGTAATGTTACAGTGTAAATGCCGGGGCTTAAATGATTGCGTTGATACCCTGCAGTAGAATTATCATCCCATTCTAAAGAAATTGGTTGTAAACCGCCCGTTATTTTTAAATCAATACTTCCGTCGTGAGCACCATAACAGGAAATATTCTTAATTGTAGGATGAATTGAAAAATTGGCATCTGGTATATTTATATCCAATGATTTATGACAGCCATTTGCATCGGTAATGTCAATGCTGTAATCTCCTGCAGCCAAATTTTCTTGAAATAAGCCATTACCTAAATTGCTCCATCTGACTTGATATGGACTTTTGCCACCATTGATATTCAAATAAACAGAGGCATCGTTGGCTGCATAGCAAGTCATTGGTTTAGTATTAATGCTTACGCTTATCTGGTCGGGTTGTTTTATTTCAACTACTAAAGTTTGACTACATGAATTAGCATCTGTTACAGTTACTGTATATTTTCCAGCAGCCAATTCAGTTAAATCTTTATTTATGCTTGTAAATCCATTTGGACCAGACCAAAAATAATGATAATCAAATACATTTTTGCTAATTTCAATGGGAGTACCTCCGCTTACCAATATAGAAACTGCTCCTTTGGTTTCACCGTAACACTGAATATTTTGTTGATTCACTATGCTTGTTATCAATGCCGTAGGTTCAGAAATAGTGTAAGTAGCAGTTTTTATTCCACAACTATTGGCATCAAGAACCAATAATGCATACACGCCTTGATCCAGGTTAGAAATATCTTTTGAATTTGAGAAAGCTTGACCATCTTTTGTCCAAACATAATTATAGGGAGCAGTTCCACCTGTTACAGTTACTGAAATTTGACCATTTTCGCTGTTAAAACAATTAATGTCTCTTTTCAAATCAGTTGTTATTAGTATATCATCCGGTTGACTAATTATGTATTTATACATTACAGGACATCCACCTTTATCATTAATTGTAATGGAATATTCACCTGGTTTAAGTCCCGAAATATCCTTAAGATTTGAGCTAAAACCATCTGGACCTGACCATACAACATCGTATTTTTGTAAACTGTTAAATGGAATTCCACCTGTAATCTTAGTTTTAATTGAACCATTATTCGCTTCAAAACAACTTACATTATTTATAATAGCCGTTGCTTTAATTACTGGATAAACATTTACAGATATAGTAAAATCTTTTCCTACACATGAGCCTGTTATTGGAGAAACAGTATAAATTAAAGTGGCAATACTGTCAGATTCATTGCTAAGTTTTTGAGAAATATCAGTTGTAGGAATACCTTGAGAACTCATACCACTTACTGAGTTTTTTGGACTAATAATAGGATTTGACCAAGTATACATTGTGTTTTGAGGTACTACATCGCCATTTATTTCTGTAGGATTTAGTGTGAAGCTTGTACCACTACACATCACAATTTTTTTTGAAGAAATACTGGCTACCGGATTAATTGTAATACAAACAACATCTGAAATAATTAAAGAGCAATTACCGACTGGAAATGTTAGTACACAATAGTAATATGTTTTCCCTAATGAACTTACTGCAGGCAAGTATGATGATTGGTTTGCAGCTTTGATTATGCTTCCATTTAAGTTTGAATTTGTTGAGTTTGAATACCATTGATAATTTGGAGTTTCTACACCATAGGAGTAACTAACTTTAAGTGAATCGGTATTTTCGCCTAAACAGATTGTACTCGAAAGTGGATTTTTAGTAATCACAGGCCTATGATTTACCTTTACCATAGCAGTAGTACTTACCACATTACAATTCAATTTTGCTCCTTGTGAAATCTGACAATAATAATACATTGTTCCAGTAAATTCACTTGATGGACTGAATGTGTTATTTGTTGCACCTTCAATAAGTTTTCCTGAGTTATTGTCATTTACAGTATTTTCGAACCACTGATAACTAAAATTTCCTAATCCACCTGCTGCTTGTACTGTCAAATCTTCAACAGTTGAGCCCACACAAACTACCTGAGATTCAATAGGCTGATTACCTACAGTTGGGTCTGGTACTACGTTGATTTCAGCCATTTCACTGAATATAGAACCACAACCATCGCCAGATAATGTAATCTCGGCATAATAATAGTATTTACCTACTTCACTAAAAACAGCTGGTAAATAGGTTGATTCTGTTGCATTTTCTATTTGTTTTGCTCCAATTTTAGAGTCTGTAGTATTAATATACCATTGATATTTAGGTTGTCCAGAACCACCGGAAAATTCAACTTTTAAAGGTTCATTAATTGAAGCTCCAACACAAAGATTTTGAAGTTTTGTGGGTTGTAAACTAACTATTGCTGCGTTATTGATAGATACTGTGGCTATCTCGGAAATAATATTTGAACAAATTCCTGAAGGTAATGAAACTTCGCAATAATAATATGTAGTTCCGGGTTTATTCGTAGGTGGTATATAAGTGTCGGTAGTTGCAGCATTTATTGCTGTTCCACTCGTGTTTGAGAATGTTTTATTTGAAAACCATTGAAAGCTTGCAATTCCGGCTCCACCTGCATAACTTACTTTAAGAGGAATTATTTGTCCACCCGGACAAATATAGCTCGATTGTGGTTGTTCTGTAAAAACCGGTCCGGGATTTACTGTAATTGTGAATTTCACAGGAAGCCCCACATTACTTATTCCTGCATAAGTAAATGTTGGTGTGACCGTGATTGTTGCAGTCTTAGAAATTGTTGTTCTGTTTTCAGCTTTAAAACTTAAAATAGACCCATTTCCATTTTCATTAATTCCTATATCTTTTGTGTCATTTACCCAGGTGAATTTAGTTTCACCCATATCAATAAGTGATTTAAAAACAATATCTTGAGTCGAAATCCCATTGCATATTTCAAGGTTTTGTGGTTGAAGCATTTTAGCTGTTGGAAGTACAGTAATATTGTATGTTTTTGCTATTCCTTTTGAACTTTCACCACCGCTCTGAAAAATAGGAGTAACCGTAATTTTAGCTACAATCGGAATATTTGAGTTATTTACTCCAATAAAGGCAGGTATATTACCACTTCCCGATACTGCAAGGCCTATTTCAGGCGTATCATTTGTCCAAATAAAAGTTGTAGTTCCTCCAATATTATTTGATGTAAATATTGTTTCAGAACTTAAATTTCCATTTGAAATAATCTGATCAGCAGGTTGATTTAAATCCCCAAAAGGATTTACTGTTATCGAAAATGTTTTTGAAATTCCGATACAGCCTGTTGTCATGTTTTTAGGTGTTACAGTAATATTGGCAGTTAGTATTGATTTGCTATCATTTAAAGTTTTAAATGATAGAATATTGCTTGTTCCTGAAGCTGCAAGTCCAATCTTTGTATTATCATTAATCCAGTTAAAAGTTGTCGCGTCACTTCCAGTAAATATTATGTCGTCGGATTGACCCATATTACTTTTTAGCTGATTTGATACATTATTTATAAATGGAAGTGGATTGACATTAAATTCATTGCTTGTTGTACTTACTGAGCCACATTCATTTGTTACAGTCAATGAAACTTTGTAAGTGCCTTGTGAATTATATACAATTGTTCCGGGGTCAAGTGTAAACGCTTCGGATGGTGTTGCTCCCGGAAAACTCCATGCATAGGTCATTGTGCCAATTTCAGATGTACAATTACTAACTATTGCTTTAGGCCTGAATGAACCTACTCCACAAAAGTTATTTATTTTTTCGATTGAAACTGTGGGAGGTTTTTTTACAACAACTGTTTGCTCAGAGCTAAATGTACCACTTGAATTTGTGGTGTTAAGTTTTATTTTGTAAATGCCGGGTGTAACCAGATTAATTGATGGGTTTAATGATTGATTTGTTGTGCCGTTACTAAAACTCCAACTTGCCGGAGTACTTCCACAATTTTCGGGTGAATATGAAATGTCCCATGATGTTGTTGAATTACAAGTAGTTGAATAATCAGTATTATTTGTTATGTTTACTGAAACAGGAGAGCAGCCCGAATTTACATCCAATTTAAACTGAGGTTTTAATGGAGCTTCAACACATATTATTTTTTCTATTTGATCATTTCCACAACGTTTTGTATCTACTCTCAATTTTACTTTGTAAGTTCCAGGTACGGTGAAAATAGCTGTAAGTATATCAGTTCCTTTTATCCACAAATTAGAATTATCTTGACCGAAATCATTGCCCATCGAACCACTTGTCAATGTAAATCCAGTTACAGGTGTTATCTGCCAAACCATTTTGGGAACAATAGAACAATTTGCACCAATATTCACATAACCCGATGTTGTATTTGTAAAACTGATTGCTGCATTGGTAGATAATGTATTTTTGGGTAAGTTGAAATTAACAACCGGAGATGTTGAAATATAAATTGGAACTACATTTACAGCTGAAACACCACATGCATTTGAAGCAACAATACTTGCCGAAAAAGAGTTTGGATAAGGAGAAGTTCCATTGTAACTTGTCACTCCACACGAAGTTTTACTAAATGTATGTGTAATTTCAGAGGGTGGAGGATGATTAAATACTTGAGCAGGAGTTCCATCGTTAAAAGTTACAGTGTAAATGGTACTTGGAGGGTTATTATCTGCTCCTGTAATTGGAAAAGTAAGTGGAATATTACTACAGTTATCTGTATTTCCAGGGCTACCAAGCGATACGGCAGGGTTTGAACCTACATATACATTGTATGTTTTTGAATTACTACAACCACCTTGTCCAATAACAGTATAAGTTAATGTCCAAAGTCCAACTGAATAGGTATGAGTTGTTGAATTCCAATTAGTTGAAGTAAACGATGGTGTTCCATCACCCCAATTAATTTCATAAGTTGAATTAGTAGCTAATGTTGTTGATACATTTGTTAATGTCATTTCAGCAATAGTATTACTACATATTTTCAAAACGGATTGACCATTTACTAAACTTAATTCAGCACTTGAATTTATTGATAAATCTGGCATTGGATTTACAATAATGGAAGCAGTACCCGTTTGAAGTGCTTGTGTTGCGGTATTATCTTTTACACTTAAAAGCGTGTAATTAAATGTTCCTGCTTTTGTTGCATTTGTTGATATAGTAACGGTACTGTTTATGCCCGAAGTACTTATTTCAGGCTGCAAAATTCCATTTAATTGATAACTGAAAGTATAGGGTGGAACTCCCCCCATTCCGGTAAATGTAATCTCAGGTTCTAATTTTGCGTTTTGGCATACTGAAGTTGATCCATTTATTGTCGCTTTTAGAGATTCTAATTTTATATTATTAAAATCTTCATTAATTTTGCTTATAGGGTTGTTGTTTGATTGAGAAAATAAAAATACAAAACCAGACAAAAACAACAACACAATTATAAAAATATATCGGCTAATTGTTTTCATATTATTTAAATTTAAATTATTAGTTCATATCTGTATTAGAACGAAACAAACATAATAAAATTTATTTAAATAGCTGATATATAATTATTTGTAGTACTTATTGCTACACTATAGCAATAATTCTTGTAGGAAATTTGGATTTTTATTTTCTTAAAAAAATAAATTTAGATATTAATTCTCTACAAAAAGATAGTAACATGAAATTCAAGGATAAAAAAATTAATTTCATTTAAAATATTTACATATTATGTATTTATTATTTTTTTTTGTAGCATTATTTATTTCTGAATTAAAATTATTATATTTTAAATCCAAAAATTCAGTGATTAAAGGCAGTTTGAAAGATATTTAAAATAATTACAATTATATATATTTAATATATATTCAATAAAATTATATTAAATGAATATTTAAATCAAGAAATATACAGTCTATTTTGAACTATATAGAAAGAAAAAGCGTAATTCAATTTCACTGAATTACGCTTTCTAAATTATCTATTTGTTTTATTTCTAAACTGCTTTAAAACTCATATCTAAACTTTTTACCGAATGAGTGAGTGCTCCAACCGAAATAAAATCTACTCCACATTTAGCATAGTCAATTAAGGTATCAAAAGTAATTCCACCAGACGACTCGGTTTCAAATTTTCCGCCTATAATTTCAACTGCTTTTCGAGTATTTTCAGGTGTAAAGTTATCGAGCATAATCCGATCTACTCCACCTTGGGTAATAACTTCAGCAAGTTCTTCGAAATTTCGTACTTCAATTTCAATTTTCAAATTTTTGCCATTTTCTTTCAAATACGCTTTTGTACGTTGAATTGCTTGTGATATTCCACCGGCAAAATCCACATGATTATCTTTTAATAAAATCATATCATATAATCCAATTCGATGATTAACACCACCACCAATTTTTACAGCTTCTTTTTCGAGCAATCTTAAACCGGGAGTTGTTTTTCGTGTATCAAGTACACGGGTTTTAGTGCCTTCAAGTGCTTTTACATATTCGCGTGTATGAGTTGCTACAGCACTCATTCGCTGCATAATATTAAGCATTAATCGCTCAGTTTGAAGCAATGATTGAACCTTACCTTCTACCATAAAAGCAATGTCACCTACTTTTACTTCTGAACCATCCTCAATATAAACTGTCATTTTTAGATCCGAATCGAAAGCTTTGAAAATTTTACGAGCTACTTCAACGCCTGCTATCACACCATTTTCTTTGATAATTAGTTGAGATTTTCCAATTGCTGTGGCTGGTATGCACGAAAGAGTTGTATGATCACCATCGCCAATGTCCTCGGCAAACCACAACGATATAAGTTCTTCGAAATTTTTATTCATTTGAAGGTTCAATTCTTAATTGTTGTATTTCATTTTTTCGGGTAAGAACATAAACACGAAAGTTTCCACTTGAAGTTTTAAGTACTCCAATTGCAAAACTTGCTAAATCTTTATTACCTTTGTGGAGCAACTGAAAGCTGCTAACACGATTTTTTCTGAAAAAATCTGCAATAATACTTGTAGATTGAAGTTTACTAAATACATCGTTTTTATTGTCGATAACGAGCTCTACATTTGAATTCAAAAAGTTTGAAAGTAGAACAGTATTGCCTTCATTTAAAGCTGAGATTATTTCAGAAGAAACTTCGGCTGATTGAGCTTCAATAATTGGCACTACTAAAAAAAGACTCAAACAAAGTATATAGAATTTGATTGTTTTCATTTTTATTAATTTTTCAATTTTAAAATTGAGTTCCAATTACAGATTGAAATTATCATGCAAAAATACATTAAATTATTTATTGAAAACAATAATCGTATTTTTTTTATTTGATACAAATAACAAGCCAAAGGAATAAAATTACATTAAATCAATGAAAATAATTCTATTAACCATAGGTAAAACTATAGATACCCACCTTTTAAAACTTCAGGAAGAGTATCAAAACAGAATAAAATTTTATATTCCTTTTGAAAATATAGTTGTTCCGGAATTAAAAAACACAAAAAATCTTTCCATTAATGAGCAACTTGAAAAAGAAGCTGAAATCTTATTTAAACAATTCGAAGCCACAGATGAAGTAATTTTATTGGATGACAAAGGAAAGCAATTCACATCAATGAATTTTTCAAATTATATTTCGAAAAAAATGATTTCGTCAGTAAAACGCACAGTCTTTGTCGTAGGTGGGCCTTATGGATTTTCTGAACGGATTTACAAGCGTGCTAATGATAAAATTTCATTGTCATTAATGACATTTTCGCATCAAATGATTCGATTAATTTTTGTAGAACAACTTTACAGAGCAATGACAATAATTAAAGGTGAACCCTATCATCATGAATGAAAAGAATTTCAATTACAAAAATGAAAAAAATCAAACTGACTAAAACGCTCTATTTATGCTGTACAGTAATGCTTATTTCAATTTTTTTTGGAGTAATCTGCGATTTACTATATAATATTTCCCCAAAATACGCTGTTGGTCTCTCTGAATTTAAACGGGAGTTGAATTCAAAAGAAAATGAAGCTGACGAACATTTAAAGAAAATTTACGATATTATAGTCCATGCTTCAGTGGATTCATTAAATCATATAAAATTCAATGAATCAGACATATCATACTATGTTTTTTCTAAAAATGAAATGATTTTTTGGTCGGATAATAACTTAAAATTAAACTCAAATTTATTTTCAAAATCATCAAATTGGCAACTGGTTCAACTACCAAATGCATATTGTTTAAGCAAAACTATATTTGTAGATTCAACATCAATTCTGGCATTAATTAAATTAAAAAACAACTATCCTTATGAAAACGATGAATTGATAAATACATTCTCAAAGGGTTTCAGAATTGATAAACAAGTTCAGATTGAAATAACTAATAAGTCTGACCAATATGCAGTTAGCGATCAAAATAACAATTATTTGTTTTCACTAAAAAATTCAAAACAGCCAATTTACAATGAATTTTGGTCCGAATTGGGTTTGTTTTTCTATGTTTTTTCTTTAATTATTTTCTTTATTATTTATACCAATTTACCATTATTTACATCGAAAAAAATTATTAGTTCCGTTACATTTCTGATTATTTCGGGATTTATGACTTTAGTTTTTGGAGTTTTGCTCTATTTTAATATACCTGATTTGCTTTTTTCCAACAAGCTATTTACACCAATTCAGTATGCATCGAATCCAATTTTGAGTTCAATTAGCCATTTAACGGTTTTAACTGCATTTTTTATTTCCAGCATTTGTTTGTACTTTTTTTATACTAAAAATAAATTTCTAAATTCGTTTTTAAATCGTATTTTATTACAATTTATTTGTGTAATATACTTTATTATAGCATATTATATATTAAGTAGTTTAATAAACCACTCAAGCATTCAACTGAATATACTTCATTTTAACGATTTTTCTGCAATTAGTATTTGGATTCATTTTTTAATGCTGATTTGGGGTATTGGGTTAACACTTTTATTTTTTAAAACACATCAAATTTCTAGAAATAAAGTTGGCAAATTAATAATTACTGATTTAATCTTAATTTTAATTATTTGTTTGATTATCAGATTTATATCAATGTCCGATTCAACCAGAATTACATTTTCAATTATTGGGATTTGGTTTGGATTTTATATTTACATAATGTTTTCAAAAACTAAAAATCTGTATATTTTTAGTTTAATCTGGATATTCTTTTATTGTATGTTTTTAATATGTAATACTATAATTAGTAATAACGATAGAAAGTTTAGTAAATACAAAATTATTGCTCAAAATACATATAGTAACGGTAGTTCCGAAAACGACCAAATGGCTGATATTCTGCTCGAAGACTTGAATTTAAAAATACAATCCGATAAAAAAATCGCAAGATTTTTAATTCGTAAGGATTCAATCCAACAAACAAATGATTATCTTAATAAAACCTATTTCAGAGGTTATTGGAGTAAGTATGAAATGCGGTTGAATATAGTGAATAATAAATCGAAAAATTTCAGTGAATATGCCGGCTTTATTTCTAAAACTGGGAATCAAATAAAAAATACGCATTTTTACAGCATTCCAACCAACGAGAACAATATGACTTATATTGGTCATTTTCAATATACTACACTTCAAAATGATTCCATTTCAGTATTTATGGAGTTTTATCCCCGTAAAAATTTTAGAAGTTATAGTTTTCCAAATTTGCTAATTTCAACTACTGCCAATATTCAGGCTCAATTAAATATTTCAATTGCTAAATACGAACGTGGTCGTCTGATTTACTCAACAGGAAAAATTGAATATCCTGTGGAGTCTTCATGGATTCCATCGTTTCAATCTGACTACGTTAAATTTAATGCTTTGGGGCATGATCACTTTATTTATGCTCCAAATCCTTACACTTATATTGTGGTAAGTGAGCAAAAAGTAACTGAGCTATTATCTTATTTTCTGTATTTTTTATATACTTTTCTTGGATATTATGTGATATGTTCACTTTTAATCTGGACTTATTCAATAGCTCAACAAAAATGGAACTATCGGATAGGACTGACTTCAAGATTTCAGTTCACATTTATATTGCTACTTTTGATAAGTTTTATTGGAATTTTCTATGTTTCAGTAAATTTTATTGAAGAAAAGTACAAGGAGCAGCAGATTGCAAACCTTGAAAATAAGAAGAATTATATTCAAAAGGCTTTACAAGATATGTATTATTGGAATCAGGATTTAAATGAGCAAAATTCTCAAACTTTAAATTTTGACTTACAAGATTTATCTTATTTATATCATACTGATATTCATGTGTATGACAATCGAGGAAAATTAATTGCAAGTTCACAACCTATAATTTTCAACAAAAATTTAATTAGCAATCAAATAGCTTCAACTCCTTTTTTTAGTTCAAACTCAAATTTAAATCAGTACGAATATATTGGCAAACTAAAATATCTGAACGGTTACACAGATTTTTACAACGGCGATTTTCTTCAAATAGGTTTTATTGCTATTCCACAGTTTTTTAGTCAAGATGAAATAAAATCAGAAATCGAAAGTTTTTTGTCGGTAATAATTCATATCTATTTAATTATTATTTTATTGGCTATCTTGTTGAGTTTAATTATTGGCAAACAGTTATCAATACCGTTAATATTATTGGAAAGTAAGTTGAAAGAAATGCGTTTTGGAAGGCGTAATGAAAAGATAGATTATGCCTTAAATGATGAAATTGGGCAATTAGTAGTTCAGTATAATCGAACAATTGATGAGCTGGATCGCAGTGCAAAATTACTGGCACAATCGGAACGTGAATCGGCTTGGAAAATGATGGCAAGACAAGTTGCACATGAAATTAACAATCCGTTAACTCCCATGAAATTAACTATTCAGCAACTTCAACGAACTAAAAATGCCAACAAGGAAGAGTTTGATAGCTATTTTGGAAAATCAACAGTTGTATTAATAGAGCAAATTGATAATTTGTCGCGAATTGCAGCTACTTTTTCCGATTTTGCTCGTATGCCTGAGGCCAACTTTGAACGAGTAGATATTGCTGAAAAATTATACTCGGTGTATCAACTTTTTGAGTATAATAATGAACATATTAAACTAATTTTCGAAGGTATTAACTGTGGAGTTTTTGTTTTAGCAGATCCGGAACAACTGGTTCAGGTGTTTAATAATTTAATTAAAAATGCAATACAATCAATACCCGGTGAACGTGAAGGATTTATTTTAGTATCTTTAAATTGTTCTGATACAAGAATTTACATAAAAATATCAGATAATGGAAACGGTATTGAAAATAATATGATAGACAAATTATTTATGCCAAACTTCACTACAAAATCTACAGGAATGGGACTGGGATTGGCAATTTCGAAAAATATTATTGAATTAACCGGAGGCTTAATTACATTTAATACAGAACTAAATAAAGGTACCACTTTTAATTTGGAATTTCCTATATTGTAATCATTGAGTTATTCAAATGATTTTATCAAATTCATCCCAATATGTAAAGCTTTTTCATTTACTTCCAATAAATGATGGTGTCTGTCAGGTAATGATTTTTTTAAACCTTTGAGTACATTTTCTATTTTTACAATTGGTCGAACTTTAAGCAATCCACCCAAAATAATCATATTCATTGTTTTTGAAGAGTCATTTGCATAAGCATATTCTGTAGCATCAATTCTATAAATATTTATATCCTTTCGGGTAGGAAATTTATGAAACCCATTTCCATCAAAAATGAGAGTACCACCTGGTTTTACCTGATTTTCGAAACGTTCCAATGATGGTTGATTTAATACAATGGCTGTATCATACGAATTTAAAACAGGTGAACTTATTCGTTCGTCGCTCAAAATTACGGTAACATTGGCAGTTCCACCGCGTTGTTCAGGACCATAAGATGGCATCCAACTAACTTCCTGACCTTCCATTAAGCCAGAATATGCTAAGATTTTGCCCATCGAAAGTACGCCCTGCCCACCGAATCCGGCTATAATTATTTCTTCTTTCATTCTTTAAATTGTAAATTATAAATTCTTAGAGGTTTTTCAAATCACCAAGAGCAAATGCCGGAAACATATTTTCAACCATCCAATCGTTTGAAGCTTCAGGTGTCATTTTCCAGCCGGAACTACATGTTGAAACCACCTCTACAATTGATGTTCCCTTGCCAAGCATTGAATTTTCAAATGCTTTTTGAATAGCTTTTTTGGTTTTACGAACTCCGGCAACAGTATGAACAGCCTGACGGGTTACATAGCAAGTTCCATCAAGTTGAGCCAGCAGCTTGGTTATATCCAAAGGATGTCCATTCAACGCAACAGATCTACCATTAGGCGATGTGGAGGATTTCATACCATGTAAAGTCGTAGGTGCCATTTGTCCACCTGTCATACCATATATTCCATTGTTTATGAATATAATAGCAATATTTTCGCCACGATTACAAGCATGAATTGTTTCTGCAGTTCCAATAGCGGCTAAATCACCGTCACCCTGGTAAGTAAATACCAAGCGGTCAGGTAGTAATCGTTTGGCAGCCGTAGCAACAGCAGGAGCACGTCCATGGGCAGCTTGTTGCCAATCAATATCTAGATATTTATAAGCAAAAACGGCACAACCCACTGGTGCTATGGCTATTGTTTTATCTTGCATATCCATTTCGCCAATAATTTCGGCTATCAATTTATGTACTACACCATGGCTGCATCCCGGACAATAATGCATTGGCACATCATTCATTATAGGTGCTTTTGCATATACTAAATTAGCCGGATTAATTATATCGTTTGTTGTCATAACTTTTTAATTTATAGCATAATTCACAATTTATAATTGCTGAATATAAATTGCTTATTTTAGCAGTTTTGATTTTATAGCTTCATATACTTCGTCGGGAGCAGGTACAATTCCGCCCATACGTCCGTAAAATTCAACCGGAACACGACCATTTACTGCCAATAGAACATCTTCTATCATTTGACCGGCACTCATTTCAACCGTCAAAATTGCATTTACTTTATTAGCATGATTACTTATAGGCAAGGTAGGAAATGGAAAAAGTGTAATTGGACGTAATAAACCAACTTTAATTCCTTCGGCACGACACATTTCTACAGCTTTTTGACTTACTCGGGCACAAGTGCCAAATGCAACTACCAGGTATTCAGCATCATCGCAAAGAAATTCTTCATAAAGTACTTCGTTTTTTTCAATATCACGATATTTTGCCTGTAATCGGATATTTGTATCTTCCATTTCTTGTGCATCCAAAGATAATGTAGTGATAATGTTAGGCTTACGCCAAGCCGGTTTACCCAATGTTGCCCACGGACATTTTTCTACTATTTCTTGTTCAGTCATTCGAGCTTGAAACGGTGGAAGGATAACTTTTTCCATCATTTGACCAATTATACCATCTGCCAAAATCATAGCCGGATTACGGTACTTAAAAGCCAATTCAAAAGCTAAAACAGTATGATCTGCCATTTCCTGAACCGATGCCGGAGCAAGGGTGATGAGTTTATAATCGCCATGTCCGCCACCTTTTACAGCTTGAAAATAATCGGCTTGACTGGGTTGAATTGTGCCCAAACCCGGACCACCACGCATTACATTTACAATCAGACAAGGTAATTCGCCAGCCGCAATATAAGAAATACCCTCCTGCATTAAACTAACGCCCGGACTTGATGAACTTGTCATCGATTTTTTTCCACAGCCGGCTGCACCATACACCATATTAATTGAAGATGTTTCACTCTCAGCTTGTAATACAACCATGCCGGTTGTATTCCAGGGTTCAAGTTCCATCATGGTTTCCATAATTTCGGATTGAGGAGTAATTGGATAACCAAAATAACCATCGCACCCGCAACGGATGGCTGCATGGGCAATCGCTTCATTGCCCTTCATTAGCCTAACTTCTTCAGTATTGTGTTTTTTTGAATCGCTCATTTTTTTTAGTTTTAAATCGCAAGAAATTAATTTAAACTCTTACTTTATAAACAGTTATGCATGCATCCGGACAAACATAAGCACAGGCTGCACAGCCCACACAATCATCGGGATTGGCCATCGTACTGAAGTTATAACCTTTGGAGTTTGCTTCTTTGTTCAGAATCAAAACATCCGAAGGACAAGCCACCACACACAAATTGCAGCCTTTACAACGTTCAGTATTTACCAGCACTGCTCCTTTTACTTTTGCCATTATGTTATGATTTAAAATTGACCTACAAATGTAATAAAAATAGAATAAAAACGGTTTTTTAGTGTCTGTTTTTTTGATTTTTTGTCATTAAATAAACAATTATTATAGCTAAAAATAAATGTAAATTGCTGTTTATTAGTTGCTTGTAATATTTGGTGAAAATTTTTAGCCTAACTTATTATTATGGTTTTAGTCTAGTTAAATAATTCTCAATTTAAATGAAAATGTGCCATTATTAACTAAAAATAAAAAATTTGCTTTCAATTTGATATTTATTTCAATAA
>CAZEEB010000020.1:9311-18775 GCA_964511245.1 uncultured Paludibacter sp. | reverse complement strand
GCAAAACTGATTGTGGTGGAAGGAACTCTATATCCTTTACTTACCAGGCTCAAAAACAGCGAGTTACTGGACTATAGGTGGGAAGAATCAACACAAGGACCACCCCGGAAATACTACGAAATGACTCAGATGGGTTCTACGTTTTTAAAAGAACTTGAAACTGCATGGGAAGAAATTAACGAAGTTGTAAGTAAAATTAAAAATTAACGTGTTGTTTCATTGAATTCAGCATTTTTTCAACTGAATTTAAGCAAACGACAATAAAAAAATATAAAAATGAAAAAAACATTAACAGTAAATTTAAACAGTATAGTATTTCATATTGATGATGATGCGTACGAAATGCTACAACGTTATCTACACGAAATTGCCAACCATTTTCAGTCGGAGGATGAAAAAAAAGAAATAATGGCCGATATAGAAGCTCGCATAGCCGAACTTTTTAACGAAAAGCTACAAAAAAACAAAAATGTAATATCGCTTGTCGATGTGGAAGAAATCATCGAAATAATGGGTAACCCCAGTCAATATACAGATGAAGAAGAGGAAACTTCAAAAACATCGAAAAATGACAAAAAACAAAGTAAATCGCGTCGGTTTTATCGCGATCCGGAAAACTCAGTGTTAGGTGGAGTAGCGGGTGGTTTGGCAGCCTATTTTAACTTGGACGTAACATGGATTAGAATTATTCTGGTGCTACTTGTATTTATGAGTGTAAGCTTTATTGTGCCGGTATATATTGTTGTTTGGTTTGTTGCACCTGCTGCAATTACTGCAACACAACGCCTCGAAATGCAAGGAGAAGATGTAACAGTAGAAAATATAAAAACCGAAATAAACAATGTGAAAAACTATATGGAAAGCGAAAAATTTAAGAGTTCGGCGAGAACTGTCGGCGAGCGGATTTTAGATGTTTTGCGCTGGTCATTCAAACTTCTGTTTGGTTTCATTGGTATAATTTTCGGCATGGTTGGCATTATTGTAGTAGTTGCATTAATATTGGCACTTTTTCTGGTAATTTTTGAACCCGGTATAATGCATGGACTTGGACCTGATTTTATGTCAAATTCAGCAATGATGAGTCCGGAAAAAATTGTATTTTTCGTTATTTCCTTAATTCTTCTTATCGGTGGACCAATAGTTTTACTAATCTATTGGGCAATTCGACTTGTTTCTGGTCGTCATCAATCTAATCATACCATATCTTGGGTGGTTTTGGTACTTTGGTTTGCCGGCCTATTTATGTTTTTTGGTGTAGGTGGTAATGCATTGATACATTTAAATAAAAATCAAAATCATCATTTTGGGCTGGCATGGAGCGATGAGGAAAAGCCTTTGGTGGATGAAGTACGTTCAGTTTCCAGTTTTCAATCCATAGAGCTATCCGGAAATATTGAATTAATACTAAAAAAAGATACATTTCAAAATGTAGTGGTTTCATGTCCCGAAGATTTTAATTCGAAACTTAAAACTGAAGTTGAAAATGGAGTTTTAAAGATATATTCAGACCAAATTCTAATGAATAGAACCCTGAAAGTTACAGTTTCATCCAATTCAATTAAGAATATAACTGCAAAAGGAGCTTGCAAAATTTCAACCGAAAACCAACTCATCTATCCTGAATTATCGTTAGTTTTGCTTGGCGCAAGCGAAGCCGATTTGGATGTAAATATACTTGGTTTAATGAATTTAGAAGCAAAAGGGGCTTCACACGTAGAGCTTAAAGGAATAGCTAATACACTGAAAATAAACGGAGTAGGTGCAAGTGAAATAGAAGCAGAAAGTTTGATTGCAAAATCGGCCGAAATTCATGTTACAGGGGCTACTCATGCAAATGTTTATGCATCAGAAAGCATTAATGCAGAAGCCCACGGTGCAAGCGAAATAGAGTGCAAAGGTCATCCTAAAAGCATTAAAAAAAGTGATAGTGGCGGCTCAAGCATTAACATTGAGTAATTAAAAAATTATTGAACGTTTACTCTGAAAACCTGATATGCGATTGTATATCAGGTTTTGATTTTTTAAAGATTAGAATATTTTTCACTTTCATATCCAATTTATAAAAGTTTATTGTATTTTTGTAGGTAGAAATAAATGCAAACAATTTATAATTTCCTCTCCAAATAATGAAAAAAGCGTTTATAGCATTATCTGTCATTGTTTTATGTGTTACGACACTTCAAAGCTGTGGCGATGAAGATATATTTTCATTTGATGATAAGGTTGTTCATGTTGCCAAAGCCGGTGGTTTGGCTCAAGCTCTTCTATTCTCAAATCTAGCGGCAATTCGCGAATTAACGATAAGTGGAGAAATTGATAGTCGCGATTTTGTGACTATTCGTGATAGAATGACAAAACTTAGAACCTTGAATATTAGCAATGTAACTATTGCTGCATACAAAGGGTTTGAGGGTAGCGGTGGTTCAAATGTATATGAATATCTGGCTAATACCATTCCTATTTACGCATTTTACAATCCAATTACTGCCACCAGTTTAGTTACATTATCTGACATTCGCTTTCCGGAATCACTTCAGTCGGTTGGAGCATCGGCATTTGCCGGCTGCACAGGATTAACTGCTTTAAATTTGCCAAATTCATTGCATAAAATTGAACTTAGAGCATTTGCTCGTTGTACAGGTTTGAGTGGAAAACTGAGCATACCGGCTAAAGTAGATACAATCGGATATTCAGCTTTCACTTTTTGCAGTGGTTTTAATGCATTACAATTGTCTGATTCATTGCTGTTTATTGGCGAGTCAGCCTTCAACGGTTGTAGCGGATTTCAAGGCACTTTGAATTTGCCAACAAAAGTAAATAAAATAAAAGATCGTGCTTTTCAGAATTGTTATGGGCTTAGCGCAATTAATATTCCTGCTTCGGTTAGCGATATTGGAAATTATGCATTTCAGGATTGTGGCTGTCCGGTTAATGTGGTTGCTGAGAATACCAGCTTTTCGAGTATTGATGGCGTTTTATTTGATGCCGGTCAAATTACTTTAAAATATTTTCCATCCAAAAAATCAGGAATTTATAATATTCCCACTTCGGTAATGATCATAGATAATGCCGTTTTTTCGAATTGCAAAAATTTAACTTCAATTAGCATCCCAACATCGGTAATGGCTATTGGAGATTATGCTTTTAGAGATTGTAGTGCTATTTCGGGAACCTTTATTATACCAAATTCCGTTTTTGCAATTGGTATTTTTGCTTTCGAAGGCTGCAAAAATATTTCTAATTTTAGTGTCGCTGTCGATAACAGTTCGTTTACTTCAGTAAATGGAGTGATTTATGACATTACTTTAACCACACTAGTTCAATATCCATTAGCCAAAGGTGGTAATTATGATATTTCCAATACCACAACAACAATTGCTCAAGGTGCATTTATGGGTGCTGAAAGTTTAAACTCAATCAATATTCCAGCATCAGTAACCGGCATTGGCGACCGTGCATTTATGAATTGTACAGGACTTACAACCATTCGAAATTTTGCAACTTCACCAGTACAATTTATTGATGGATTAAAAATAACCTCCTGGTCGGTTTTTGATAATATTAACAAGTCGAAATGCGTTTTGTATGTACCTGTAAATACTAAAAGCGCTTATCAAAATGCTAACCAATGGAAAGATTTTAGAAATATTATTGAAATGTAGTATTTCAATAAATTGATGAATTCAAAATTAGCTATTTCTTCCGCTAAATTTTTTAGCAACAAAATCATTCCGTTTTCCGGCAAAAATATCGTATCTGCAATACCAGCAATCCAAAGACCCATTTAAAAGGCGAATCCGTTCGGTGGGTTTGAGTCCAATTTTATCTAAACATTCTTCGTGGGAACTAATTACCCACACACTACTTCCGGCAAATTTATGTTTCATTGTAGTTCCCAATGCTGCATACAATCCATAAATATCGTCCGATGTAATTCGCTCACCATAAGGCGGATTGGTAACAATTAAACAGTTCTCGGCTGGTGTTTCAAGTTTTTGAATGGGCATTACCTGCAATTCAATGTACTTACTCAGTCCACTGCTTTTTATATTTTGTTCAGCAATTTTTAAGGCTCTGGGTGAATTATCCGAACCGTAAATTTTGAAATTAAAAGGGCGTTCATAGGAATCGTCGTTGTACAAAGTATCAAATAATTCACCGTCAAAATCTTTCCATTTTTCAAAAGCAAAAGATGAACGGTAAATCCCCGGTGGAATATTCAATGCAATCAGTGCGGCTTCAATTAATAAAGTGCCCGAACCACACATAGGGTCAAGAAAATTTGACTGCCCTTTCCAATCGGCCATTAGTAGCATTGCAGCAGCTAAAGCTTCGTTCAATGGAGCTTCAGTTTGTGAAACTCTGTAGCCTCGTTTATGTAGCGAATCACCCGAACTATCGAGCGAAAGTGTACATTTTTGTTCGGCAATGTGAATATTGATTAGCATCTGAGCACCATCCAATCGAACGGAAGGACGACGTTCGTATTTTTCCATAAACCAATCGGCAATAGCATCTTTAACCCGATATGCAACGAATTTAGAATGTCGAAATGCTTCCGAAAATACGGTTGAGTCAATTGCAAAAGTGCTGTCAACATCCATGTAATCGCTCCAGTTTATTTTTTTTACCTGTTCATAAACTTCATCAGGATTTGAAGCAGCAAAGCTCAAAATTGGTTTCAAAACGCGTGATGCAGTTCTACAACAAAGATTAGCTTTATACATTAATGCTTTATCGCCGGTAAAACTCACAGCACGTCGTTGAAGTTGCACATTATTAGCTCCGATATTTACCAATTCTGTAGCCAAAACTTCTTCTAATCCGCGAAAGGTTTTCGCTATCATTTCAAATTCCATATAGAATATATATAAAGTAAAAAAGTTTAAAGTTCCCGTATCAAGTCTTTAAACCTATATAATTGTCATAGTTAAATCTCCACTAAAAAAATAATCAACTCCCCTGGTTTTAAACTTTAGGGCATTGATTTTTCACTTCTTTTGCGATAGTTTTGCTCCTGCGGGCACATCAGTATCTACCCACAAGTTACCACCAACAACTGCCCCATCACCTATTTTTATAGTACCCAAAATAGTTGAGTTTGAATAAATAATCACATTATTCCCAATGTGTGGATGGCGTGGAATTCCTTTTATCGGATTTCCTTTTTCATCCAACGGAAAACTTTTTGCTCCCAATGTAACGCCCTGATACATTTTTACATTATTGCCAATTATTGCGGTTTCGCCTATTACCACACCTGTGCCGTGATCAATCGTAAAATAATTGCCAATAACAGCCCCGGGATGAATATCAATCCCTGTTTCAGAATGTGCCATTTCGGTAATAATACGAGGAATTAAAGGTACTGACAATTTCAATAATGCGTGTGCAATGCGATAATTGCTTATGGCCCGAATACTTGGGTAACAAAATATGACTTCACCAAAACTTTTTGCAGCAGGGTCGCCATTGTAAGCCGCAATAACATCGGTATGTAAACTCTCACGTATCGTTGGAAGTTGTTTCATAAATGAAGTTGACTTTTCAATTGCTTCTTGTTCTACTTTATTCATATCGTGAGCAATTCCATTGAAACTAAAGCATATACCCGCTTTTATTTGTTGGAGAAGTAAAATATGTAGGCGCTCAATATTTGTTTCAATATGATTCTCCATATTTTCTTGATTTACTTCCGGATCACCAAAATAGCCAGGAAAAAGTATTGAGCGTGCAATCAGTACAACTTCTTTTAATATGTCGGTTGAAGGCATCGAATCTTTAGCACCGCACTCGTGACAGATTTCTCTAAAACCTTCTGGTTTTGATAGTTCTTTAATTGTGTTGGATAATTCAGTATTCATTATCTGAAATTATTATTTATATTTTAAAAATGTCAAGCGACTTAATGGCATTGAGAAATCGTTGATTCCCAATACCGCCTATACAACAACAGGGCGTATTTGTAAGTTCAATCTCTCGCTTGTACCATGTGTAAAAATACTCCCTATCATTACCATGTTCGCGCACCGAATCGGGTTTCCACTCAATGTCAGTGCTACATAGTAAGTATAAGTCCATTTTTCGTACTTTCAAGTAATCTGATAAAAATTCAGGGACTTTCTGAAATTTATATTCAAACCATACTTTGGTGATTATCAGATCAGTATCAAAAAAAACAAAATTCGAAATTTCAGATTTCGTATTATAATATTTCTCTTCTTCTATCTGTTTTTTTGCAATATTGCAAATGTCATTATAGCTATATGGTGTTTTCAGATTCTCAACATACTCACGGGCATATTCAGGTACCCAGGGTGATTTAAAATGCATTGCTAACTGTTGAGCTAATTCAGATTTTCCGGTCGATTCCGGACCAATAATGGCTATTTTAAACATTATAAAGAAAACAAGTTAACAAGTTATTAACTTTTTATTTGTGGCTTTTGTACTGAGACTTTTTTATATCTTTGTCAAAAAAAAATATGTGCAAATTTACGACAATTATTCTGCTTAGTACTACATTTTTAGTTTTTACTATGCAAGTTTCATCACAAAATCTTGATTTACAAACTTTAAAGGCTATAAACAGTAACACTTCAAGCCTAGGATATTCAAAATTTATTTCAAATACTACAACAGAAGTATCATTCGGTATCCCTATTTTAATCGGAAGTGCGGCATTAATAACAGGAAATGATGATTTACTTAAAAATGCAATTTACATTGGGGTAAGTATTGGTGTTGGGGCTGTGATAACACAAGCTATGAAATATTCTATAAACCGACCACGACCAATTACACTCAATGATGCCGGAATAACAGCTTACGAAAGTGAAACTGATTTATCATTTCCTTCGGGTCATAGCTCGTTGGCATTTTCTACTGCCACAGCATTATGTATGAAATATCCAAAATGGTACGTGATTGCCCCAAGTGCTTTATGGGCATGTTCAGTGGGTTATTCAAGAATAAATCTGGGTGTACATTATCCTTCGGATGTTATTGCTGGTGCTATTGTTGGCGCTTGTAGTGCATATATTACGTATTTGATTAACGATTGGTTTTGGAAGAAAAAACAAAACAAGAAGTTGATTGGTCAATTGGATATTTTACCTACAAAAAACATCGGTTTTTAACTCCTTTTAAAATGTTTATTTGAAAAATTATCAAAGTGTATTCATAAATTAAAATATGCTATAATTTTATTGAATTGCAAACATTTATACCCAAATTTGCATTTGTATATTAAACATTTTCAGCTCATTAAACATGATTAAAAAAGTAATATATACATTTATTTTAATTCAGTTTCATCTAGCAATTTATAGTCAAACAACTTTACATGGAGTAATTCGAAGTAAATCAGGCGAATTACTTGTTGGATCAATAATATTTTTTCCTGAAATAGGTGTGGGCACAGTTGCTGATACGAATGGTTATTATATTTTAAATAAGCTACCTAAAAAGAAATTAGAAGTTGAAATTAGTTCATTAAACTACAAGAAAATAGCGGAAATAATTGATTTATCAGAAGTTAGTATTAAAAATTTCGAACTTGAAGAATCCCTCACTGAAATAACGGAAGTAATGGTTCATGGGCATGCCAATCCAATGCAAATACTTCAAACTCCTACACCTATAAGTATAATTACACATACCGATATATTACAAAAAACATCAACTAACATTATTGATGCACTTGCAACAGAACCCGGAATATCACAAATCACAACCGGAGGTGGAATTTCCAAACCAGTAATACGTGGATTAAGCTACAATAGGGTGGTTATAGTAAATGATGAAGTACGACAGGAAGGCCAACAATGGGGTGATGAACATGGTATTGAAATTGACGAAGCTGCGGTTTACAGTGCTGAAATACTGAAAGGTCCGGCTAGTTTACTTTACGGGTCGGATGCAATGGCGGGAGTAATTAGTTTTTTTTCGGAACCGGTACTGGCTCAAGGAAAAATTAAATTAAATCTTATGTCGGAATATCAAACTAATAACGGGTTGATGGCATATTCATTTAACATGGCCGGTCATAAAAAAGATTTAATTTGGGATATACGATTTAGCAATAAGCAAGCACATGCATATCAAAATAGTAATGACGGATATGTTTTTAATTCAGGATTCAGCGAAAATGCCATATCAGGATTAATTGGAGTAAACAAACCCTGGGGATATTCTCATTTGAGTTTAAGCTCTTACCAACTTATACCCGGAATAATTGAAGGAAACCGTGATAGTATTTCCGGACAATTTCTTAAACCAGTAGTTGTTAATAACTTAAGTTCTGAAACCTTAGCCACTCATAACGACTTTTTATCCTATAATACGTCATTTCCTTATCAGATTGTAAATCATTACAAAGCAGTGTGGAATAATAATATTTTAATTGCTAATGGAATGTTAAAAACAACTTTAGGCTATCAACAAAACAGGCGAAAGGAATTTGCAAATATTCTAACACCTAATGACTATGGTTTGTATTTTCAACTTCATACGGTTAATTATGATGTGCATTACTTGATGCCTCAAAAAGATGGATTCGGCTTATCATACGGCATAAATGGCATGTATCAAACTTCATTGAATTTGGGAAATGAATATTTAGTGCCAGAATATAATTTGTTTGATATTGGAGGCTTTATTATTGCTAAAAAACATATCGGGAGTTTTGATATAAGTGCTGGTTTAAGGCTTGATAACCGTTTTGAAAATGTTGATGAACTTTTTCAAAACGGTTCAGGTCAAAAAACTACAATTAATGACCCAACCGCAATACAACGATTTAAAGGATTCATAACCAATTTTACTGGTTATAGCGGAAGTGTAGGTGCAAGTTTCCAGATTGATGATAACTGGACTTCCAAATTAAATGTATCGAAAGGCTTTAGAGCACCTTCAATTAATGAATTAAGTTCAAACGGTGTACATGAAGGTACTTTGCGCTATGAGATTGGAAATGAGAACCTTAAACCTGAAAGCAGTTTTCAAATTGATTATGAAATTGGGTTTGAAAATGAACATATTAGCTCAAAATTGAATCTTTTTACTAATTCGATAGATAATTATATTTATTCGAGAAAACTATCGAATAAATTAGACAACGATTCAATTATAAATAATTTTCCGGTGTTTAAATTTGCATCCGGAAATGCCAGAATTATTGGTGCTGAGTTTAGTATTGATATTCATCCACATCCGCTGGATTGGCTACACATTGAGAACAGTTTTTCGTATGTAAATTCACAACTCATTAACCAGCCAGACTCTTCACGCTACTTACCAATGACACCTGCCCCAAAATGGAAATCAGCAATCAGAGTAGATTTACATAACAATTTAAAAAATCTGAAAAATCTTTATTTTTTAGTCGAAATGAATTATTTTTTCAAACAAAATAATGTTTATTCAGCTTACCATACCGAAACCCCAACTCCTGCATATACACT
>CAZEEB010000020.1:0-9211 GCA_964511245.1 uncultured Paludibacter sp. | reverse complement strand
TAAAAACTCTAGACCAATATTTTAAGCTAATTATTTGCTGTAAACTATATGATTATTAAGATTCAATTTTTTATTTCAATCTTTTTAAACGGGCATGACTATGTTTGCGTCCATAACTAAAGTAAATTACAAAACCAATCAACATCCAACCAACAAGCCTAATCCAGGTATCAATTGGAAGCGAAGCCATCTGTGCAAAACAGACTAAGGCACCTAAAATAGGCACAAATGGAACCCAGGGTGTCCTAAATCCACGCACAGCATCGGGCTCCGATTTACGCAATAAAATTATACCAATGGATACAATTACAAAAGCAAGTAATGTTCCAATTGAAACCATTTCGCCAAGTAGTCCAATTGGGAAAAGACCTGCAAAAAAAGCAGCAAAGCTTCCGGTCACTATGGTAGTTACATGAGGGGTTTTGAATTTAGAATGCGTTTTGGCAAAACTTTTCCAGAGTAAACCATCGCTCGCCATGGTAAAAAATACTCTGGACTGACCCAGTAAAAGCACCAAAACCACCGAACTTAAACCCGCAATAGCTCCAACTTTAATGATTGGACGTAACCACATTAAACTTGATCCAGCACTATTAATTGCCAAGGCAATAGGAGCTTCGACATTTAATAGTTTATAGTTTAAAATGCCGGTAAGAACCAGACTTACAGCAATATACAAAACGGTACAAATTAGTAGCGAAAATAAAATTCCACGTGGCACATCACGCTTTGGATTAATTGCTTCTTGTGAAGTGGTAGAAACAGCATCAAATCCTACATAAGCAAAAAATACAACTGCTGCAGCAGTTAATACTCCCGACCAACCAAAATGACCAAATTCACCGGTATTAGCTGGCACAAAGGGTGTCCAATTGGCAATGTTGATGTGCGAAATTCCAAAACCTATAAAAAGTAGAATAACTGTTACTTTGATTAAAACTATAATGTTATTGAATTTTGCAGATTCTTTGATACCTACCACCAATAATGTTGTCATAACTGCTACAATGAAAATGGCCGGAAAATTAATAATTGCACCTGAAGCATGCCAGCCCTTATCATCAAATATAAACGGACTTTGACATAAAGCTTTAGGAATAACGATTCCGAAATCAGCCAAAAAACTAGTAACATAACCCGACCAACCCACTGCAACTGTAGCAGATCCAAATAAATATTCGAGAATCAAATCCCAACCAATAATCCAGGCTAAAAATTCACCCATAGTGGCATAACCATAGGTGTAGGCACTTCCTGATACCGGAATCATTGATGCAAATTCAGCATAACAAAGACCGGCAAGTAAACAACCAAAGGCCGATATTATAAAAGATAATGCCACTGCCGGTCCGGCATGCAATGCTGCTGCAGTACCTGTTAATACAAAAATACCGGCACCAATAACGCAGCCAACACCTAGTAAAGTTAAGTTTGTTGCATTTAAATGGCGTTTTAATGAATTATGATTACTTTCGGCCTGTTCTTCAAGCTCGGCTAAGGTTTTGCGGATAAATAAATCTTTAAACATAAAAAATAAATTGATAGGAATTAATAGCTTTTTCTTTGGAATTGAAATAAAATTGGTCACAAAAATAGCTGAATTTATTCAAAAAGTAAGTAATATCCAGTTATATTTCTCTAAATGGTTGTCAAACTGTAAAAAATCACAATCAATTCACAATTTGAATTTCTTAATTTTCACATTGTATTCTTCAAACAATGTAAAGGATGCACTTATACCAATGGTTTCCCAGCTACATCCTTCATGATTATGAGCCTGAATTATATTGATTTTGAAAGTTTTATCATTTAGCTTTAATTGCTTGCTTATAAAAGATTTATGTGTTTGAAAAACTTCTTCGTACCAGCCAAAAGGGATAATTGGAAATAAAGTATTCAAGCAGAACTCCTGAAGTGATTTGTGAGTTATCCAATATGCATTGTTAGGTGTAAAGTACAAAATGGCATTTGCTGTACCGGAATGCAGCCAGCCAACAGTTTTGGGAAATTTACTATAAACTTCCACATACAAATCGCCATAATCTTTATCTCTGAATTTTTCGGAAATGCGGTAAGTTACATTATTCAATGTTAATAATACATCCACATCCCGATGTTGCATTTCCATATCTTCATCAGAATCCGTATTAAATCGCTTTATATCAGAAGCTTTAAGCACATTTCGGTAAAAAGCATCGGCTTTTGAAGCCTGTTCACGTTCATGCTGAAGACTGGATTTAAACCGGTGAATCAAGTTTTAATGAATTTAAGAATTTTACCTGTCCATGCCGGAATTCTGGTTACAAATGTTTCGGTTGAATTAAGATTAAATAATGGAAATTTTTCAGCATCATTTAATAAATCTACCACATTATAATTTTGATTTTCAGTCAATTCCAAATACTTAAACGCTTCTTCGGGAAATCGTACTTCCGTATCCAAATGCTTATCATCAAAATTTAGAACGATGAGTAATAATTCATCTTCATATTTTCGGAAGTAAGCATATTCTTCGTGAGTATTAAACTTTGGATTTTCAAAATTAGCATATTCCAAATCAAACATCAAACCTTTGCTAATTGCTTGCTCGGATATTGTTATATTTAATAAATTTTGATAAAAAATTCGAAGTTCTCTTTGTTCATCACTTAATAATTTTGCATCAAACTTGCCATTGTTAGCCCAGGCCTGAATGGATTTTACGCCCCAATAATCAAAAATGCTTGTTCGGCCATCAACACCACTGTAACCTTCACACTCCATGGCTTGCTCACCCAGTTCCTGACCACAATAAATCATTACCGGAGCTTGAGTAAGTGTTGCAGCTACTATCATGGCCGGTTTTGCATACACTCCACCTCCCGAAAAAAAACCGGAACCAATCCGTTGCTCATCATGATTTTCCAGAAAGTTCAACATTTGGTTTTCTATTCCACCCAGCGATTGCCATGTATTTGTAATTTCACGAACCGGATAATTTCGACTGGTTATGTTCCGAAGCATATCGTACATACCAACTTTGTCATATAAATAATCAAACTTGCCATTGGATATATAATTTCTATATTCAGCCGGATTGTAAACTTCAGCAATAAAAAGTATTTCAGGGAATTTCTGCTTAATTTGTGAAATAGCCCAACCCCAAAACTCAACCGGAACCATTTCGGCCATATCACATCGAAAACCATCTACCTTTTTGTCTGCCCAAAATAGCAAAATATCGCGCATTCTAAACCATGTAAGCGGTATGGGACTGAATTGTTTCTGACCGCCTTCAACATAATTTACACCATAATTTAGTTTTACAGTTTCATACCAATCATTTTGAGATGGAGTTGCAGTAAACTGGTCATTACCAGTGGCTTTTGCAGGAAACTCCCAGTAATCATTTACATCAAACTGAGGCTTAAAAAGCTGATTTGGAATATAATAAAAGTTATTTAAAGGCGAAAATGCCCAGTCGGTAGTATCATTTTGTCCCAAATCTACAACTCCATCAGGTTTTGCATCTGAATGATATTGACGAGCTACGTGATTTGGCACAAAGTCAATAATTACTTTTAAATTATTGGCATGGGTTCTTTTTACTAAATTTTCGAACTCAACCATTCTATTTTCAACGTTTTCAGCCAAATCGGGGTCTACATCGTAATAATCTTTAATAGCATAGGGCGAACCGGCTTTTCCTTTAACTACAGCGGGATGGTCATTTTTAATTCCAAATGCTGAGTAATCGGTTTGAGTAGCATGTTCAATTATACCGGTATACCAAATATGTGTAATTCCGACCGATTTTATTTCTTTTAAAGCCTTATTAGTAAACGAGTTAAATTTACCACATCCATTCTCATCAATTGAACCTTTATATTTATTGACAGTTTTATAGTTTCCAAAAAGACGAGGTAACACCTGATAAATTGTGAATTTTGACATATAAATTGCTATTGCTAAAAATTATTGAAAATACTTACCTGTTTTTTACATTATGATTAAAAACATCTTCAACAGTTTGTAAATTTGTGTTAAGTCTTTGATTTACTTTTATATAAGAAGGTTTAGAACCCGGAGAATTTTTATGTGCAATTCTAAAGTTATCTATCCAAAGTGTGCTTTGAGGTGGCACCATAAACCCAAATTGATTTAAATTTGAACTTGCAACAATTTCGCTTGAATAACAGTAAGTATTGTTGATAAAATAATACAGGAATGAGCCTACTTTATAAACCTTTAATTTATTAACTCCGGCAATCAAAATGCTTTTCTCATCTAATTCAGTAAAATAACTGTACCATGAACGGTTTCCCATAAACATTCGCTGATTGTTGTTTATTGTAAAATACTCCACCGGGTCATTTATTCCGGATGAACCATCGGGAACCGGACCAAAAATAAGTCCATATTGATTGGCATTTGTACTTGCTGGAAAATAGAATGTTAATTCATACGAAAATGTAGAATTTATATTAACTGCATTAGTGCCTAAATTGGCAAAAACAAGGTATGTTTTGTCTATTTTTGACTGAAAACACAATCTCCCATTATCAATGCTAATTTTATGTTGGGAGTCATCAACTAAGGCCCATATTGCTTGGGCTTCCGAATCAAATGTTCGTTGTAAATCAGTAACATAGCCTGTAGTGTCAATTGTAAGTACAGTTTTCGAAATATCAGGTGCTACAGCATTTGTATCAAAAAGTTCGTCGAGGTAATATTGCCTTCTAACCCCACGATAATTAATATTCCACGACCTATCATTCACTTTTGTACCACCACACATCACCGATTTCCAATCGCCATTATCTAAAGTAGCATTAAGATGAGCCCTGCCTAACAAGCTATGACCCAGTTCGTGAAAAATCAAATCTTCCTTCATCAAATCTTCACCCGCACTGTTTGTTATATCGTTCCAATAAGTTTTATCAATTTCAACCCGAACAGGAGTTTCGTAATGAGTTAAACCTGCAGTATTATTTGATAAATCAGCAAATTCAATTATCAACCCCGATGTACGGAAATCAAAACTTTTTCCTCGTTTAGAACCTTCATTTTCAAAACGTTGTAAATAATCTGTAAAGGACTTATCTACCCTGTATTCATGTGGATCTTTGCACGACACAGCCAGCAGTACAACAAATAAACAGAGTAAAAAAAACTGTGTTTTAGCTTTCATGAGCATTATTTTAGCAAAAAAGAAACACAAAAATAAACAAAAATCAGAAGATTGTTGTTATAAAATTCAGAACAAACAAAATTTTTAATTTTAAAAAATAAATTCAATTCGTATGTCAACAGTAAAATTTAAAGGTGGAGATGTAAATACTAACGGCAATTTGCCATTAGTAGGCTCACAAGCTCCTGATTTCGTGCTAGTGAATGCTAGCTTACAAGAAATTCATCTAAGTGATTTTAAAGGCAAAAAAGTTTTGCTTAACATTTTTCCAAGCATTGACACAGGCACTTGTGCAGCTTCTGTTCGTAATTTCAACAAGTGGGCTGCAGGAAAAGAAAATGTTGTAGTAATTTGCATTTCTAAGGATTTACCTTTTGCTCAAGGTCGTTTTTGCGGTGCTGAGGGTATTGAGAATGTTATTACAGCTTCCGATTTCCGATATAATTCGTTTGCAACAGATTATGGTGTTTTGCTGACTGATGGTCCATTGAAAGGTTTAATGTCGAGATCGGTTGTTGCAGTTGACGAAAACGGAAAGGTTTTGTATACTGAATTGGTATCTGAAATTGTAAATGAACCAAATTATAATATAACTGTGTTATAAGTTAAATTGATTATCTTAATTGATAATTAATTATGTGTGAGTAAATTAAATAAAATGTCAACCTCTCTTTGCTGTGAAGCAGGGAGAGGTTTTTTTCAAGGCATGTAAAATCTAAACCATTTTGCAATAAACCGACAGATAGCAATGGTTTATTGTATTTTTTGGTACGTTAAAAATTTACTTTAAGAGATTTAATATTTTTAAATCAATTCTTACTTTTTGCATCACCTTTGAGTAATTATTTTCATTGGCAGGATAAAATGAATTATCGGTTAAACAATATAATTATGATGTTATTCTTATCACACAAATAGTAGCAAAAAAACTTTGAAATTTTACAATTATTTGATTATGCATTAGTTATATCAAGTGCTCAACTCTCTATCTAACATTGCTAAATGAACCGGCATTCCTTGATGGTTCAAATCCATTTTAGAAGATTGGGTTAAATGCGTTTTAGCTTTTTCAATCTCATTCAATCAATAGAAACCTAATCCAAACATATAACGGCAATGAATTTTATTTCGATAAGTTAAATCATCATCTTAAGTAGTTGGAATTATTTAATATCGTAAATTAAAGCCAATTCTATTTACTAAACGCAAAGGAGCAAAGTAGCTATGACGCAAAGTAAATATTATCTTTGCGGCTTCGTGACTTAGCAACTTAGCGTTCAAAATACGACATTATATTGTTCTCATTACTTACTATTCAATACTCTTTTTTGCCGAGCTTGTTCAGTTAGAAACGGAAACGAAGCTAAGAACGCAACTCCCAGCCCAAGGCGTATTTATACGCTACACCGAACAAGTTAATTCTAAATATTTAGCTTTCTTTCGTATTCATTTATAGGCTCGCTTGCCAAAAACATTTCGAGTTGACTATTATCTTCAAATCCGCCAAGTTTCTTTTTGTAAGTCCCGAAAATCTGTGGATTTTCAATTTCCAACTTTCTATTCTTTGAAATTGTCAGAAATTCCTCTTCTCTGTCAATTCCGAGAAACCTTCTGTTGACAAGATTTGCGGCAATTCCAGTTGAACTACTACCCGTAAATGGGTCTAAAACCCAAGCGTTTTTCTGTGTTGAAGCAAGAATAATTCGTGTAATTAACGCTAAAGGCTTTTGTGTTGGGTGTTTGCCACAAGATTTCTCCCACGGTGCAATGGCAGGAAGATGCCACACATCACGCATTTGAGTTCCTCCATTTATTTTCTTCATCAATTCGTAATTATAGTAATGTGAAGATTTTTTTGATTTACGCGCCCAAATTATAAACTCAGTAGAATGCGTGAAGTATCTGCACGAAAGATTTGGAGGCGGATTTGTTTTTGCCCATGTAATACAGTTTAAGATTTTAAAATCTAATTCTGTTAGCATCTGAGCCACTGAAAAAATGTTGTGAAAAGTACCACTTATCCAAATTGAACCATTGTCAGTCAGGTGATTTTGACAAGCTTTCAGCCAATTGTAATTAAATTCGTTGTCTTTTTCAAAACCTTGCGACTTGTCCCAATCGCCTTTATTAACACTTACCATTTTTCCACTCTGAACCGAAATACCATCGTTTGATAGAAAATACGGTGGGTCAGCAAAAATCATATCGAACTTAATATCAAATTGATTTAATAACTCCACACAATCTCCTTTTAGAAGATAAAAGTTTTTGTCTGCGGACTTATAATATGGGTCGATATTACTCAAAAGTACAATAGATTTTTACTGCAAAGCAATAAAAATCTATTGTAACTAATTGATATTGATCATACTATAACTTACAGGATCAATAATTAATCATTCTAATAATTTACCTAAAGTTTAATTTCAACAACTTACTGATAATTCAACAAAAATAGGTTTCCTAAGAATTGATCTTTTACGATTACCAAAATTCAAGATTAAACTCTAAAATACTATAGATTGTCAATAAATTTTAAGATAAAGCCTAAAATCTAAATATCTTTTGTCGTAAAATGATAATTCTTTATCTTCACACCAATCTAAACCGGTATAATCCTCATAGTCATCGCCATAACCGAGGCACATTAAATCAAATTTTGATTTCGAGAAAAATTTCGAAAAGAATAAAACTATCTTACAAAGAATTCTAGGTATTTTTATCCAAAATGATAATTCATCAATTATTTTCATGTGAGTTCTTGTAATTAAGAATAGCTGAAACATAATTGCCGAAAGCTAATTTTGACAATTCTTCTATAGATAAATGTACAAGCATCGATTCTGCCCTGTTCAATACAAAATCTCGAAATTTTATATTCTTTACATAGTCTTGAAATAACTCATCATCTACAAAAATGTCGATATTTGTCTCAATAAAATCATTCCAATCTAATACAATTTCTTCTGATTTGTATTTCTGTGTTATATCTTCAATTGCAGTATCAACGGATTCATCTTCAATTTCAACAACTCTTTGTAAAATTTCTACAATCTCAATTTTAAACTTTTTCTTATCCATGTTTTTATCATATATTGAAGACAAAAATAATGGAATTTAGTTGGAATATTTTGAATAAGATCAATATATAACCTTTTTGATTAAAAATATAGAATTGACTATTAGATTTTTTTATAATTACCTCGTGATGTAAATTCAATGATTCCTTTGTCTCGTAGAATTTGAAGTTGTTGTCTGATTTTATCTTTTATAAAGTTATTATTTGGATACTTTAATTTGAGTTTATTTTCAAATTTATAAACATCTTCAAGTGAAAATGAATCTTTATTAATTAAATCCACACAATTCATTAAATCCAAAATCCAACCTTTTGACTCAACACTTTTTTCTCTTAAAAACAGGGTTTTCTTGAAAGAGTTTTCAACAATATTTCTTTCAATTAATTTAGCATCTTTGACTAGAAAAACTTTGCCAGCTTCTGCAATATTGGAAATGTCTATATTGCAACCAATCCAACCAGCTCGTCTTGCAGAATCGGCTAAAGGATTTCTTTTGAGAATGATTTCAGTTGTGAAGAACTGCTTTGGAATTATTAAAAAATTGTCGACTGACCAATTTTTAGTGTAAGTCAAAAAGAAGAAATTTGGATTTTGATTTGAATTAATCCGTTGAATCATAGTTGAATAAGCACCATCGGAAATAGTATTTGAAAGTTTTCCACTTTTGCTTTTCAATTCGAACTCTTCACTACATTTTTTACAATAAAAATCAGCTACAGGTCTATTATTTTCAAATTCATTTAAAGGTATTTCGCCACAGCAAGGACAATATGAATTTTCTTTAACCCAGTTTTCGGTTAAAATTCTTGCAATTTGAGAATTACTGGAATATCCTTCCGCTAATTTTGTGTTGAAAAGTAAATTCATGTTTCAATTAAAAATTTCTATTTATGAAATTAACTTAGATTTGCCACCTGCCCATTTCAAAAATGGCTTTGCTATTTTGTAATCCATTATGTTG
>CAZEEB010000019.1:0-19148 GCA_964511245.1 uncultured Paludibacter sp. | reverse complement strand
CTTGCTGTGGCTTTTATAGCTTTTTGATAATAGGCAGAGCGGTCACAGTACATTGGTTTTAACTTTAGGGCTAACAAAAAAAGAAAACAGTTACCCATTTTTGGATAACTGCTTTCGGTTGATTTTAAACGCAAAAAATAATGTATTTTAATCTTCTTCTTTTTTAGTTGCTTCGTATTCCTTGAGCAATTTATCCTGAATATCCATTGGAACTAACTCATAACTTGCAAATTTCATACTAAAGGATGCACGACCACCTGTAAGCGAACTCAAGGTGGTTGAATAACTACCCAATTCTTTCAAAGGAATTTTAGCAGTTAGTTTTTCAAATCCTTTTTCGCTTTCCATACCCATAATCACTGCTCTTCTGCCTTGCAAATCACTCATCACATCGCCTAAGCGGTCGGAAGGTGCTTGCACAATTACATCATAAACAGGTTCAAGTAGTTTTGGTCCAGCTTCTTTAAATGCTTGTGCAAAAGCATTTCGACCAGCCAAGCGGAATGATATTTCATTTGAATCTACAGGGTGCATTTTGCCATCATATACAATTACACGAACATCACGGGCATACGAGCCGGTAAGCGGTCCTTGTTCAATACGATCCATAATACCTTTCAGAATAGCAGGAACAAAACGTGCATCAATTGAACCTCCTACAATGCTGTTTATAAGCACCAATTTACCACCCCAATCCAAATCAATGGTCTGAGTATCACGGTTGCTGATTTTGAATTCCTGACCATTAAAACGAAACATTTCAGGCGCCGGCATTCCATCATAATAGGGTTCTATAATCATGTGTACTTCACCAAATTGACCAGCGCCTCCCGATTGTTTTTTGTGGCGATAATCGGCACGTGCATTTTTAGTTATGGTTTCGCGGTACGGAATTTTCGGCTCTTTGTATTCAATTGCAATTTTGTCATTATGCTCAACTCTCCATTTCAAAGTCCGCAAGTGGAACTCACCCTGACCATATAAGATGGTTTGCTTTAGTTCTTTAGATTGCTCTATTACCCAAGTTGGATCTTCCTCGTGCATACGTGTAAGAATTTCACTTAGTTTTTCTTCGTCCGACTCATTTACGGCTTTGATAGCCCGACGGTATTTAGGTTCTGGATATTTAATTTCTTTGAAATCGTATTCACATCCTTTTACATTCAAGGTATTGCCGGTTCGGGTGTCTTTCAGTTTTACTGTTGCACCAATATCTCCGGCAACAATCTCGTCTACTTTGTTGCGAATTTGCCCGGCAACCGAGAATATCTGACTTATCCGTTCTTTGGAGCTGCGGTCAACATTTATTAAATCGTCGCCTTCTTTCAATTTTCCACTCATTACCTTGAAGTATGAAACTTCACCAATATGTGGTTCAACACTGGTTTTGAACACATAAATGCTGGTTGGTCCACTTGCATCAGGTGCTACTACTTTTCCATCGGCAGTTTGTGGTTGTTCGGTTTGATTTACGCTTGGAGATACGTTTCCAACAAATTCCATCAATCGACGCACACACATGTCTTTCCCAGCACATACGCAAAAAACAGGAAACATATCGCGGTGAATCAATCCCTTGCGAATTCCAACGCGTAACTCATCTTCAGTAAGCGAGCCTTGGTCGAAAAATTTCTCCATTAGTTCTTCATCATGCTCGGCAGCAGCTTCAACTAATATATTATGCAGATTTTGAGCTTTTTCAATTTGGTCGGCAGGGATTTCCAATACATCGGGAACACCACCTTCGGGCTTCCAGCGGTATAATTTCATTTTCAATACATCCACTACGGCATTGAATTGAGGACCTACATTTACCGGATACTGAATTTGTACAACTTTATTTCCAAAGTTTTCTTTGAGTTGTTCTAATGTTTTGTCAAAATCCGCTTTTTCTTGATCCAGTTGATTTGTGACAAAAATAACCGGTTTTTTAAATTTCTCGGTATATCGGAAGTGATTATTGGTTCCAACTTCCACACCGTATTGTGTATTTAACAGGATAAGAGCAGTGTCGGTAACATTAAGCGAAGTGACTACACCACCAATAAAATCGTCAGAACCGGGGCAATCAATAAAATTTAATTTTTTTTCGAGCCATTCAGTCTGAATAACGGTTGAAAATACGGAATATCCGTAGTCCTTTTCAACAGGAAAATAATCGGATACTGTGCTTTGAGCAGCAATTGTGCCTCTGCGTTTTATAACACCACTCTCGTAAAGCATAGCCTCAACAAGAGTGGTTTTCCCCGAGCCGGAACTTCCCAGCAATGAAATGTTTTTAATTTCATTCGATTGATATATTTTCATATCGTATTAAAATATAAAGGATTAATACTAAAAAATGGATAATTTTTTATCTAAAAAATCGAATGGCAATATATGAAATATGTGTGAAAATCATGTTTCATATTGTATGTTTTACAACATGATTTTTTAAGGATGAGGTGGGTTAAATTTGAAATATTGGCACTTGAAATTAATTATTTCAATGCCAATTGATTAACTAGAGGATTTGCATACATTTCAAGTAATTTTTTCATCAAAAAATCTTCATTTTTTTCGGCTAAATCTATTTTGGCAATCTGTAGTGACAAATACCGCTCAAAATCAAGTTTTTCCATCGTGCTATACTCATTTTCAAACCTATTTACATTTAAAAGTAAATCATAGGCAATTTTATTAACATTGAAAATTGAATAGCCATTATGGATTCGGCTGTCAATAAGTTCAGCAACCTGAGATATTTGTTCGTTTCTATTATTGGTTTTGTTCCCAATATCATTTAATTCTTGATTTATATCTCCGGTAATTTGGTAAATAACAGCACCTTTGTAGCCCATAACTCCAGTTTGCATATTTATTAAATCGTCTAAGGGATTTTTCTTGAAATCGGGATTTTCATCTCTTTGTTGCATCTCTTTCGCTTTCAAAAAGTCGCAGGGGTCATATTCGTACGAAATACTCAACGGACACAAATTTAATTGTGACAGATTTTCAGTAAAGCCAGCTTTTCCGTTCATATTAAACATTTTCAGTAAGCTTTCCTGAGTTCTGTCATTAGAATCCTTAGCTCGCCCTTCACGTTGGGCAATCCATATTGATTGTTGTTTTTCGGTTATTGTAAAGTGAATATATGCCGATAAACGTTGTGAACTTTCAAGTACCTGTCGGGCACTTAACCCCCGTTTTACAATAAAACTTTTATTTACGCGTACTAGATCTTCAATCCACGGATAAATTAACAAATTATCGCCAATGGCAATTTCAACCGTATCCATGTTTTGTTCAATCAGTTTTCCACACAAAAAAGCAGAATCAAGAATTATGTCGCGATGGTTTGATATATAAAGATATGATTTTGAGGGATTTATATTTTCAATTCCTTGAAGTTTTATACCCTTTGTCATGTTTGCTTCCAGGTATTGAAGAAAAGGGTAAACCATCTCCTTTTGAAATGCATAGTTTGATTGAAATCCTGATAACCGTTGTTTTATTATTTCTTTTGGAAGTAGTGGATAAACTGTGCTTAACACTTTCATAAACTGCTTTTCGTTCATGAGTCGCTCTAGTACTTCATGCACTTCTTCGTTTTTAAAACAACGTATTTCTTCAAAATCGTAACTCATCTGATATTAAAATTTCTAAATTATATTTGAAAATTATTTGTTAAGTAAAATTTAATTTTTTAAGTGATTTGAAATCAAATCAAGGAATATGTATATGGCTGGTGCTGCAAATAGCATACTGTCAAATCGGTCGAGTAATCCACCATGTCCGGGAATCACATCGCCAGAGTCTTTCACTTTCAACGTACGCTTAAGCATGGATTCAGTAAGGTCACCAAGTGTACCAAAAACAACAATAATTTCGGAGAAAAGAAGCCAATTTAGTAAGCTAAGTTGCGGAATAAAAATGGAAAAAACATAACCCGATATCAATGCAAAAAAAGCTCCTCCAAAAAAACCTTCCCAGGATTTTTTAGGTGAAATACGCTCAAAAAGGCGATGTTTTCCCAATGAAACTCCAATCAAATAAGCTCCTGTATCATTTACCCATATACTGCCAAAAACAGCGAGTAAGATAAGTGGCTGAAAGTTCTGAATAAAAGTTATATGAATAAGCAACGAAAATGGAAGGGCAATGTAGGCTTGACCAAGAAGCAAATAAGCCCAATTGTGGATGGGATTTTCCTTTTGATAAAATAACTCGGCAATAAAAACAAGCATTATGTATGCACCGTAAATCCAATATACAGGAAAAGGAATAAGTCCTGATTTATAAATATATGAACAGCTAAATAGCAAGATAGCAGCACCAACAGCAGCCCATTTATTTACTGATACATTTGTTTGCAGATTTGTAATTTGGTGAAATTCATACACAGCCCAGCCATTAATAATTGCAAAAACCACAAAAAAACTGGCTTGACTTAGTAAAATTGAACCAATTATTAATGCCACAAACAGAGCACCACTCAGGGTTCGTTTTAAAAAATTATTCATACGTAGTTAAGTGTTTAAGGTTCAGCGCATTTAATCCAATCAGTTTTTTAATAGCTTCATAATCTCATCCAATTTTGGAGATAAGATAATCTCTGTTCTACGGTTACTAGCTCTTCCTTCCGCGCTGGAGTTAGACGATTTTGGGGCAAACTCTCCACGTCCGGTTGCGGTTAGCCTTGATGCTGTAATTCGGTATTCATTCGTCAGTATTCGTACTATTGATATGGCTCTGGCTGCACTTAAATCCCAATTGTCTTTGTAAATCGGGGTTTTAATAGGTAAATTATCGGTATGTCCTTCCACAAGAATATCAATGTCAGCATTTTTATTGAGCACATCTGCCAACACTTTTATGGCTTCAATTCCTTTGGTTTCTACAGCAGCGCTCCCCGATTTGAATAATAATTTATCCGACATGGAAACATATACTTTTCCATTTTTAATTTCTACGGAAAGTTCATCGGATTTGAACCCCAAAAGGGCATTACGAAGAATTGAATTCAATCTTGCAGTTACTGAATCTCTGTGTGCAATGTCTCTTTTTAATTGATTAAGTGCTGTTTCGCGCTCTTGAATCAATTTTTCTTTATTCATTAGTTCTTCCGATTTGCGTTTGAGCTCTTCCGATTTTTGCTTTATTTCTTCCGATTTTTGTTTTAATGCAAAACTAAATTGTTCTGTTTTTGTGTTGTTATCGGTAAGCAAATCGTTGTATTGTTTCTCGAGGGTTTTGATATTTGCTTTCAAGCTTAAAGTGTCATTCTTCAGATTAAAAACATCGTTATTTCTCAATGACAAGGAATTACAAAGTGAATCACGCTCATCAATAACGTTCTGCACAATTTTGGGCATATAAAATGGCTTTTTTGCAGGTCTTGTTTCACCACATTTATAAATCGGTTTACACGAAAATAGAGTGGCTGAAATAATGAGGGAAGTGACTATGAAATGGAGATGTTTCATACCGAGTTTGATAAGAAATTGTTTAATCAATTGACAAAGATAACAAAACTTTAGATTTTTGATAGAAAAACCACAAATTCTTTTGGTCCGTGTGCACCCAAAACAAGTGTTTTTTCAATATCGGCCGTACGGCTTGGTCCAGTTATGGTTGAAATGCTGGAGGGTAATGCTGATTTATATTTTTGTTGCAATAAAGCATACGCATCTGTTAAGTAATCGACCAATTGAGACGCTTTTGCAACAACAATGTGTATTGGGGGGAAAACTGTCATTTGACGTCCTGATTCAGCAGCCGATGTAACCAATATGCTTCCTGTGCGAGCTATCAAATATTCGCAAGAAGTAATTCCAACCTGCATTTTTTCAAAATCTGTATTTGAGTTAGAAAATGGAATTTGCTGTATCTCAAGTTGTTTTTCTATTTCGGAATCCTTACAAAATACCGAATTTAAATTTTGATTATGAATAAATTCAGCAAGTTTTTGATATAATTCTATATCATTGTCACACAAAACACATTTGCCATTTACAGCTTCCAATTCAGTCATAAAGCAATCTAAGGAATTTACTAAAACGGGTTTGTAAATTTCACTATCTTCAAAATCATTAGCATTATTGATAGCAGCAATCCGTTTTGAACGAGTTGCTGCTATTTTGTTAAGTATTTCAATGCGCGAATTACTTTGCATTCTTTTTCGGCTTTTTTTCAGGGATGATTTCAGCTGTAGTATTTTCTGGAACTTCAGTTTCGGTTTTTTCTGCTAAAGCAAGTTCTTCATTTTCAGAACTTCCATTTTGCGCCATCAATTCATCGTTCCGCGAAACCCATGGACGCTTCCCAAAAATCTTTTCAAGATCTTCGGCAAAAATTACCTCTTTTTCTATTAGCAATTCGGCTAGTTTATTATGATGTTCGGCATTATCTGCCAGAATCTTTTTAGCGCGTTTATATTGAATTGCCACAATGTCTTTTGCTTCAGAATCAATTAATTCAGCTGTTTTTTCACTGTACGGTTTCGTAAAACCGTAATCGGAGTTGCCCGTTGAGTCAAAATAACTCATATTGGCAAGCTTATCACTCATTCCAAAATAAGCAACCATTGCATACGCTCTTTTGGTAACTCGCTCCAAATCATTTATAGCTCCTGTTGACATTTGATTCAAGAAAATTTCTTCAGCAGCTCTTCCACCAAGAGTCGAACACATTTCGTCAAGCATGTGTTCTTTATTCGTCAGTTGTCGTTCTTCGGGCAAATACCAAGCAGCTCCTAATGCTTCACCTCGTGGCACAATGGTAACTTTTACCAATGGATTAGCATGCTCTGTCATCCAACTTATCGTGGCATGTCCAGCCTCGTGATATGCAATAGATTTCTTTTCTGCTATTGTGGTTATCTTGGTTTTCTTTTCCAATCCGCCAACTATACGGTCAACAGCATCCAGGAAATCTTGTTTTTCAACAAATGATTTGTCTTTGCGTGCTGCAATTAAGGCGGCTTCATTACAAACGTTAGCAATATCAGCTCCGGAAAAACCGGGTGTTTGACGAGCTAAGAAGTTGACATCTACTGTGTCGTTAATTTTTATTGGTCGTAAATGAACATTAAAAATCTGCTTACGTTCATGTACATCTGGTAAATCAACATGAATCTGACGATCGAAGCGTCCGGCACGAAGCAATGCTTTGTCCAAAATATCGGCACGATTTGTTGCAGCGAGTATGATTACGCCACTGTTAGACCCAAATCCATCCATTTCAGTCAATAACTGGTTTAAGGTATTTTCGCGTTCGTCGTTACTGCCCATATTCGGGTTTTTCCCACGTGCACGACCCACCGCATCTATTTCGTCGATAAAAATAATACAGGGAGCTTTTTCTTTAGCTTGACGGAATAAATCCCTAACACGTGATGCTCCTACACCTACAAACATTTCAACAAAATCAGATCCGGACATAGAGAAAAATGGTACATCTGCCTCGCCGGCTACAGCTTTTGCCAACAAGGTTTTTCCTGTTCCCGGAGGTCCAACAAGGAGTGCTCCTTTGGGTATTTTACCCCCAAGTTCGGTATATTTTGAAGGATTTTTGAGAAATGCAACAATCTCTTCAATTTCCTGTTTTGCTTCTGCCAATCCCGCAACATCTTTAAATGTAATTTTATTGGTTGTATCGCCTTTATCAAATAATTGTGCTTTTGATTTTCCTACATTAAATATACCGCCACCGCCAGCACCACCTACTCCACCACCCATACGACGGGTAAAAAACACAAACAGAAAAACCATTAGAAGTACCGGTAGTATTACGGTTATGAATATATCCATGTAATTGCGGCTATCTTTATAATCAACGCCTACCTTTATAGCATATTTATCTTCGGCCGACTGAATAAACCGCGAGAATTCTTCGGCAGGAACACTTACAACAATGGTTCGCTCCTTTGAATATGGTTCATATTTTTCGCCAAAAACGTACTTTAGCACCTGATTGTCTTTTTTTGTGAGCGAATCTTTTAAAACTTTTGGATTGCCTGCAAATGTTTTATAGCCTGGTCCAAAGGCTCTAAAAAGAGCATTTGAATCATTTGTGATGTCATTGTATTTAATTAACTGTGCTTCAATTCCGCCTTTTGAACTGTAAACATCTACTTTGGAAATCATTCCTTTTTTTACATACTCTTTGAAGGTAGTAAATGGCACTTCCTTGGTTGGTACATTGTCTTTGAAAAACCAAGAACCAAGAAGAAATAATAAAATAATACCATATATCCATGATATGTTGAACCTTGGCATTTTACTAACCGGCTTGATAGGCTTTTGATTTGGCGTTTTATTTTCCATTAATTTAAACTTTTATTTTCTTGTTTTTATTGGTCAATTTTCTGAAACGTATTAGAAATGCTATAAAATATCATCAATTCTTTTTAAATCGGCATCCGACCATAAGTGCTCTATGTCATAAAATGCTCTTGTTGCTTTTTGAAAAACATGAACAATAATCTGACCATAATCCATTGCAATCCATTCACAGTTTTCAAACCCGTCGGTGGCATAGGGTTTTACTTGAATTTGTTCGCGAACCCAATCTTTTATAGAATTCCCAATAGAATTAACATGTACATTTGAATCGCCTTCACAAATCACAAAATAACTACAGGGTGCTTCGTTTAGTTTATTTAGGTTTACAACTATGATGTTTTTTCCTTTACGTTCTTGAATACCTTCAACAATTTTATTTACAATTTGTTCGTTTTCTGTAATTATCATGAGCAATATTTTTTTAATTCTGAAAATGGATACAAAGATACTGCTAAATGCCCGAAAATGAAAATGTTATTGCAATGAATATCCTATAATGTTATTTAAAATATTGACATAGTTAGTATAACGAATATAAATGTGTTTTACTCTAAAAATATCAAAAAAAATCCGACACAAAATTGCATCGGATTTTTTAATAAAATAGGATATCAAATTTTACTTAACAATTGCAAGAAAATCAGCATCGGCAAAATATTTTGAAAATTCGAGGTCTTTTAAAGCTTTTGAAGCTAAAGAACCATCTTTTTTAATAGCTGTTTTAAGATTACTATACACTGCATCGCGGTCGTTGGTGCGCGCTCCAACTATAGCTGACAAATAGGAAGTCATTGCATTGGGTTTTGCAACTGCTGCCAATGTGCTTCGAGCAGCACTATTGTCGGCATTTAAAATTTGTACTAATGCCGCATTATTCGAAGCCGTAGTTCCAAAATAACTTTTAGCTTTTGCATAGTTTCCTTTTATGGTGTAAATTGAACCTAAACCTTCGCCTATGTTTCCGCTTGTTCCGGCAGCTTTACCAAAATATATTTCAGATTTTGATAAATCTTTGTTAGCCAATGCTGTAATTGCAGCGTTATAATTAGCATCAGCACAATCAGAATTGATTGTAAGTGCTTTTGAAAAATAGCGGGCTGCATCGTTTACATTGCCTTGTTGATATTTGACAGCACCGAGATTGTTAAATCCACGAATATCGCTTGGGTAAAGCTCGGTAGCTTTTTGGTAAATAGCTCCCTTTTCGTTCAAATCATTAGTCAAAGTCCCTGCATAAATTAGCTCTTCAACTGAAAGTTTTGAAGCATCTTCTTTGGCAAGTTTCGAAATTTCTATATCCGATTTTCCGGTAACATCAACTATCAATTTCAGTTTAGAACGACGTAATTTAGGTAAAATATCGTCCGAAATTGATTTGAAAGCTACAGATAAATTTTTAATCTCACGTTCGCGTTGTTCAGGGTCAGTGTACATGGACAGTACCCTCAATATAACTTGTTTGTCTTGAATGTTTGAAGCTTCTAATAATTTTTGGAAACCTTCCCAGTCTTCAGCCGTAAATTTCGAATCGATTTTTACTGCTGTTTTCAGTTTTTTGAATTCTTTGTTTAAAAATTCAACAGTAACAGCCTCACGTTTTTCAGCCAAATTAGTGTTTAATTTTAATCCACCGTCTGGTGAAGCGTAGCCAGATACTTCGAAAGATGATACTGCTTGATTTTGCGACTCGGTTACAGCTTTAATTTTGTTGGTTAATGCTACAACATCGGCTGAATTTGACTCTGATTTGCGCAGTTTTGATTGTTGAATCATAAACATAATGTCAGCATCTTGTTTTTCTTGAATTACGCGTTGAAATTTGTCTGTTAATAAAACCGGACTCATTTCGGAAGCATTAACCGAAACTAACTGAGATGTAGATAACACACCGTCAGCCACTTTAACGCTTGGAATTTGATACGTTTTTTTCTTGGCTGCTACACTAAACTCCAGAAAAAGTTCTGATTTCGCCATTTCAGGAACATAGTCGAACGATACATTCATACTGTAAGTTCCACCAACTTTATAACTAATTACCTGATCGTTTCCTTTTACTTTTTCACCTTGAAACATCATAGGTGTTCCTTTAACTTCTTTTCCTTCAAATTTCAAAACAGGAGTTACTGTTACAACTTCTTTTTTGTTGAAATACTTTACCGGGAAAGTTCCGGTAATTGTAGCATCTACCTTGCCACCTTTAACTTCGAGTGGATTTGGATTACACTTAAACAAGCTAGGATCTAAAGCGGCCATGTCTTTTGTACAAGAGCTGAACAAAAAGGCAAGCACCAACGAAACCGCGAAAAATAATTGCTTTCTCATAAATTTAATTTTTTGTTATAAATTATTTAATTTTTATTTTTTAGTCAATTTGGGTGCAAATATACAATGTTTCAATGAATTTACATTACTTTGTATCCGAATTTTGTGTTTTTTGTTAAGCAATAATGAAATTGATTCAAAAAACGTCTAAAAATCACACTTTTTTATCTCAAATAATTGAAACATAATTGTATATGCTAACTAACTTTATTAAAAATATAAAGCTTATAATTCGAATTATCCCGTATTTCACAGTTCGAAAAATGCTAAACCTTCTTAGATTGTGGTTATCGTATATTTTTTCGGTTGCCGGTATCCTTAAATACAATAAGGAAATGCCTTTTTTCTTATCAGTAGAAGTTACAAATTACTGCAATTTACATTGTCCGGAATGCCCTGTAGGTATAAAAAAATACAATATCAAGGAACAGTCGGGCTTCAATTTTGAATTATTCAAATCATTGATTGATGACCTAAAGCCAACTCTGCAACATGTTATTTTGTATTTTCAGGGAGAACCCACTTTAAACAAACAATTGCCCGAACTTATCAAATATGCTCATAGGGCCAAAATATACACTTCTAGCTCTACAAATGGGCAATTTCTTAGTAATGAAAACGCACGACTACTTGTTCTTTCGGGCTTGGACAAGTTAATTGTATCGATAGATGGAAGCACGCAGGAAACTTATGAGAAATACCGTGTTGGAGCTAAGTTGAATAAGGCAATTGAAGGTATAAGGCATATAAACTTTTGGAAAAATGAATTAAAATCCATTACTCCAATGGTCGAAATTCAGTTTTTGGTTTTAAAATCAAATGAACATCAATTGAGCGAAATGCGACTGTTGGCTAAAAAATTAAATGCTGATAGATTAGCTTTTAAAACGGCTCAACATTATGATTTTGAGAGTGGCAGCGAGTTAATGACAAGTTTAAAGAAGTATTCACGTTATAAAAAAAACTCAGAAGGCAAGTTTGAAATTAAAAGCAATCAGTCAAATCGTTGCTGGCGATTATGGAGTGGTGGAGTTGTCAATGTGCGGGGTGAGGTGCTACCTTGTTGTTTTGATAAAGGTTCTGAGCATTCGTTCGGGAATATTAATCAGCAATCATTTTCAGCTTGTTGGCATAACAAAAAAGCTTCCGATTTCAGAGAAAAAATTCTTCTGAATCGAAAGCAATTTGAAATGTGCAGAAATTGTACCGAATAGACTATTTTATCGTTTTTGCCCAATCCATTACGTTAGCCGGAGGACGTTTAAAAAATAATTCATTCGCCATAAATTCCATGTAAGGTTGAGTATGTTTCCAAAAGGCATAATAGCCTTCGCACAAATAATTTAGTCCGGGTTCAGCAGTCTTGGTATTAATGATTCGGTTTTTAGGGCACTCGCCATTACAAAGTTTTTTGAATTCGCATTCACGGCATTGTTTGGGTAGTAAATCGCGTTTATCGGCACCAAATCGAAGTTGTTTTTCGGAAAAAACCATTTCGTAAATACTGTGTGTTTTGATATTCCCAATTTTATATTCCGGAAAAACATAGTGGTCGCAAGCATACATATCACCGTTAAATTCCATTACGGTTGCATGTCCGCAGGTTTCAGCAAAAATGCATACTCCGGGCATTTGGCCCACAGTTCCAGCCAATGCGGCGTCAAAAAGTTGAACATAATACTGTCCAACATCCTTTTTAACCCATTCGTCGAAAATAGTTATATAGAATTGTCCAAATTTCTTAGCATCAACTGTCCATGGGGCTAAAATTGCATCGTCACTCCCTTCGCCTTGTGGTGGTAGCAGATTTAAACCATCCGGTCTGCTTTGGGTAATTTTTTCAACAATTGGCGAAAATTGCATGTATTTTGTTCCAATTTCTTTGAAAAAACGGTATATTTCAATTGGGAAATCCACATTATAGTTGTTAATTACCGATAGTGTATTAAACTCTACATGGTGTTTTTGAAGCAACTCTATTCCTTTCATTACTTGTTGAAATGTGTCCTTTCCGCCTTTGTTTTTACGGTACACATCGTGGCAATGTTCAGGTCCATCAATCGAAATTCCGATTAGAAAATTATTATCTTTGAAAAATTTGCACCATTCGTCGGTTAGCAAAGTTCCGTTTGTTTGCAGTACATTATCGATATTTCTTCCGCGCCCGTATTTTTTTTGAAAAGAAAGGGCTTTTCTGTAAAATGAAATATCGCGCAATAAAGTTTCACCTCCATGCCATGTAAAAAGAACATCGGGTACAGGTTGAGCCTGAATATAACTTTCAATGTATTTTTCGAGCGTATCGTCGCTCATTTGCAGGTTCTTACGATTTTCGTAAAGTTTGGATTTTTCTAAATAGTAACAATATGTACAATTAAGATTACAGCTCGAACCGTTGGGTTTTGCCATCACATAGGTAGGCATCGAAAGCGGATTAAAGGCTATTGTTTTCTTCATCCTAATTTTGTTTTCCATTCATCTTCTTTAAAACCCACCAAAACAGTGTCACCGGCTAACAGAATTGGTCGTTTTACAATTAGTCCGTTAGAAGCAAGAATATCAACAAGTTCGTCATTCGATAATGTCTTTATTTTGTCTTTCATGTTGTATTCTTTATAAAGTAAGCCGCTGGTATTGAAGAATTTAGAAATTGGCAACCCGCTTTTATTAATCCAGGTTTTCAATTCATCCTTCGTTGGATTTTCTTCTTTTATTGGACGATAGATGTAATCAATACCGTTAAGTTTCATCCATTTTTCTGCTTTCTGACAAGTTCCACATTTAGGGTAACAGATGGCTATTGGTTTCATATTTAAACAATTAATCGGTAAAACAATTACTGTAAATTAGTTGGTTTGGTAATCAGAATTATTTGAAAATTGCTTTGAATAAATCGTTACCGTTGGCATAAATTAGTAGCCCAAAAAGTAGTATCATGCCGGCACTTTGAGCATATTCCAGAAATTTGTCGCTGGGTTTCTTGCCCGTAATCATTTCGTAAATCAAAAACAATACATAACCGCCATCCAAGGCCGGAATGGGTAGAAAGTTCATAAACGCCAATATTACGGATAGCAATGCCGTCATCGACCAAAAAATTTGCCAATCCCATGTTTTGGGAAACATTTTGCCAATACTTCCAAAACCTCCCAGTTGTTTTGAACCTTCTTTAGTAAATACCACTTTAAAACCTTTAATATAACTTGTTAGGGTTTCAAATCCTAAGTTTATACCGGCAGGAATCGACGCGAAAAACCCGTATTCGATATGTTTTGTTTTCAAAAAATTATATGCCGGACGAACGCCCACGCCTAATTTTCCATCATCAGCAAGTTGAATGTTTGATACTAATAATTTTGCATTTCGGATGTATTGTAATTGAATGCTGGTGTTTCGTGAAGCATCCAATTCGGCAGCTATATCCTGATAAATAAACAGTTGTTTGCCGTTTATGCCAATTATACTGTCGCCTGCTTGTAATTTTGCTTTTGCTGCTGGCGATCCGGCTGATATCACATCCAATACAAAGGGTTGACGTATCGAAATTAAATTTGTTTCGTTACGTTTTACAAGCTCTTTAAGTGATAATTTATCTGATATTGTTAAATCTACCGATTGATTCTGACGCATTACAGTTACAGTTTTTGCATCTTTATATAATAATGAATTTATTGCTTCGAGCTGACTTTCAACCGGTTTCCCATCTATTTTCAGAATGTTATCTCCATTTCTAAATCCATTTTCAATCATTAAGGCAGAGAATTGCAAACCATATTTTGCGTTTTTAAGCGGAATATAATCTTCGCCCCAACTAAATAGTACGGCGGAATATATAACCATGGCTAAAATAAAATTAACCAATACCCCGCCCGTAATAATAGGTAATCGTTGCCATACTGACCGTGAACGATATTCCCAGGCTTGAGGTTCTTGATTTAATTGTGTTACATCCATAGATTCATCAACCATACCCGATATTTTACAATAACCACCCAATGGCAACCAGCCAATTCCCCATTCAGTTGTTTCGGGGTATTTGCGCCAATCGCCTTCTGCTAATTCTGTAATTGGGATTTGTTCCATTACTGTTTTGCCTTTCGAATCGGTAATTTCTTCAGCATTTGCATTTAATTTAGGACGCTCATTTGCCGGAATATTTTTCGACAAAAATTTAATATCCCATTTGCCGTTAATTTTCTTTGCTCTAATCAATGAAAAAGTTGGATTAAAAAACATATAAAATTTTTCGACACGAACTTTGAATAGGCGTGCAAATGCAAAATGCCCGAATTCATGTAATACTACCAAAATTGAAAGGCTGAGAATAAGCTGTAAGGCTCTGATTAAAAAAGTTTCCATATTGTAAATTATAGCTCCAAAACCTTTATTAGTTCTGTAGGTGTTTTTTGATTATTTATTCATTTAGTGTAAATCACTTATATCTAATTAGCGAGCAAATTCTTTTGTCAAAATTCGTACCAAGGCATCGGTTTTAACATAATCTTCATATACCGGCTTTGCAATAAAATCGGCTTTTAACATTATATTTTCAATAATATCACTCATTTGCAAAAATCCTATTTTATCTTTTAAAAACTCTTCTACTACCACTTCGTTGGCAGCATTCAGTATGCAGGGCATGTTTCCTCCTTTATCCATTGCGTAATAGGCGTATTGCAGGTTTCTGAATCGTTCTAAGTCAGGTCTTTCAAACGTAAACTGATTGCATAAATTAAAGTCAAAACGCGGAAAATTAGTTTTTAACCTTTCGGGATAAGTCATGGCGTATTGAATTGGTAATTTCATGTCGGGCATGCCAAGTTGAGCTTTAATTGATCCATCAGCAAATTGAACCATGGAATGAATAATAGACTGAGGGTGAACCACAACCTCAATTTGATTGGGATTAACGCCAAATAGCCATTTTGCTTCAATAATTTCAAAACCTTTATTCATCAAACTTGCAGAATCGATAGTGATTTTTGCTCCCATATCCCAATTCGGATGTTTTAGAGCTTGAGCACTGCTAACATGTTCTAGTTCGCGCATTGATTTGGTGCGAAACGGTCCGCCAGAAGCGGTAAGAATCAGTTTTTCGATGGGGTTATTCCCTTCGCCGGCTAAGCATTGAAAAATGGCTGAATGTTCTGAGTCAACAGGTAAAATAACCGAATTATATTGTTTTGCCAATTCGCAAATCAATTCGCCGGCCACAACCAAAGTTTCTTTGTTGGCAAGAGCAATTTTTTTTCCTGCTTTAATTGCATTTATGGTAGGTTTTAAGCCCGAATAGCCCACCATGGCAGTCAATACAATATCAATTGGTTGCATTTCAGCTACTTGTGCAATGGAGTCAGTACCTGCAAAAACTTTAATTGCTAAATCAGCCAATGCATTTTTAAGTTTAGCGTAATGGGCTTCATTGCCAATCGCTACCATTTCGGGTTGAAATTTACGTGCTTGTTGAATCAGCAAATCTACATTGTTGTTGGCAGTCAGAGCGTAAACTTCAAACAATGAATTATTGTCAGAAATTACCTCAAGGGTTTGTGTTCCGATAGAACCCGTTGAGCCTAAAATAGCAATCTGTTTTTTTTGTTCGATTTGCATACTAAGAATCAGAAAATTATAACTTCTTCAGGATCAATTGGTTTCCCTTGTTTCCATAATTCGAAATAGAATTGCATTCCGGTTTTTTTACCTGAAGAGTCGCCTGTTATAGCAATACATTCACCGGCTTTAACTTCGTCGCCAACTTTTTTCATCAACCTTGTGTTATTTTTGTAAATGGAAAGAAAGTTATTTTCGTGTTGAACTTGTATAACCCATCCATAATCGAATGTAAACCCGGCATAAACTACCGTGCCTCCTAATACGCTCAACACACTTTCATTGGGCGAAGTAATTAGAAAAATACCAAATTGGCGTTCGGATAAATTAAACGATGACGAAATTACTCCACGCGTAGGACGAAAAAACACAAATGTATTTTCAGTAGGTTTTGTATCGATACTTGCTAAATTGTATTTTTCATCTTTTTCAAATTTTTCGCAATATTCACGTTCTCGTTTTGATTTTTCAAGAAATACTCTGGCTCGTTGTTTTAATGCTATTGAGTCGAGCGAAGCAATGGAATCAGGCTTTGTTTTACCATTAATAATCCCTTTTATTATATCCAAATAGCCTTCCTGAAGGTCCACTTGCTGCAGCAATGAATCTGCTCGCATTGATTCAGAAATTATATTTGAACGGTTTCCGGTTTCGCCATAACCGGGTAAATATCGACTTATTGGCGTAGTAAAAATAAGTATTGTAAGTATAATAAACGTAACTAATAAAAATAGAGAAACAAAACTAAAAACACTGAACCGTGACAGTTTAACATGCCATGACTCTTCCAAGGTGTTTTCATTCAAAACCGAAACACGATATTTAAATCGCATTTTCTGAATAAATGGTTTGAAACTGATTGTCTTCTTTTTCATCAACTGAGTCGAAATTCGTACAAAAGTAGCGAAATTCAATATATAAACAAAATGATAAGTTTCAGTTATAATGGCGAACAAAAAAAATCCAAAGTTTTTGCCATCGTTTTTTATTCTACTTTTATTTACTTATTTTTATTACTTTTGTCATATTATTCAATTAAAATATCAAAGCTATGACCCGAATTGGGATACTCTCAGACACACACGGCATGCTTGATGAACGGATTTTTGAACATTTTGCATTGTGCGACGAGGTATGGCACTGCGGTGATTGGGGTTCGCTCGATGTTGCAAATAAGTTAATTGCATTTAAGCCTTTAAGGGGTGTTTGGGGCAATATTGATGGGTATGAATTGCGGTCGTTGTTTCCTCAACATAACCGATTTATGTGCGAAAACGTAAATGTATGGCTAACTCACATAGGTGGTTATCCCGGCAGGTATGACGCATTGGTACGACCGGCCATTTTTCAGAAATCACCTAAACTTTTTGTATGCGGGCACTCACATATTCTAAAAGTTCAGAATGATAAATCACTTGATTTACTGCATATTAATCCTGGAGCTGCAGGCAAATATGGTTTTCATAAAGTGCAAACACTTGTTCGATTTGAAATTGATGGAGAAAAAATTCAAAATCTGGAAGTGATTGAATTAAGTAAAAAAATGCCTGAATAAGAATAAATAAACCTTAAATTATTGGCATTATTTTTGTAATTTTTTACTGTAATTAAACAAATTAATTAGACATTATTCAATAAAGCAAATTCAACTATTCATGAAAAACAATTACGCTCTAAAAACTGCTATTTTATTGCTTGCCGCAATTATATTATTTGCAAGTTGTGCAAGTTCTACATTGATTCAATCGTACCCATCTGGTGCTAAAGTATTTATAAACGGTGAACAAGTAGGAGTTACACCGTATTGGTATACCGATACTAAAATAATGGGTACCGTAACAAATGTTGATTTAATTAAAGAGGGTTATCAACCATTATTCACAAGCATAGAGCGAAATGAGCGTGTTGATTTTGGTGCAATATTGGGTGGTTTCTGCCTTTGGGTACCTTTTTTATGGACGATGCAATATAATCCTACTCATAATTTTGAATTATTCCCACTTGTTTCACAATCCAATTTGCCTAAAATTTCTGAAACGCCTAAAATTGATGCCCCAAATTCCACAACTTCGATTGAAAAACAGGCTAATGAGTCGGTTTCGCCAAAACTTCAAAAACTTCGTGAACTTAAACAAATGCTTGACGAAAAATTGATTAGCAAAGAAGATTTTGAAAAACAAAAATTGAAAGTTCTGGACGAAAAATAAATCGTTTTTTTAGTATCAATTTCTGGATTTTTTGAATAAACGGATTGATATAATTAAAAGAATAAAACCAATTGCCATTAGTAATAAACTTCCGGTTAGCACACCTTTCCCATAATTTGTAAGTGTTTGAAACACTTGTAGGCACTTTATAATACTATAAATTGGATATAGAATTAAGAATATTGCTGCCACTATCAAAACATATCGCATAATTGATTTTTTTATTAAAAAACGTAGCAAGTTCAGAAAGCCTGAACTTGCTACATTGTAATTAAATAAACTACTTATTTTGTAATAGTTACAGTAGTAGGAGTGTAAATTCCACCTGTTAGCATGGCAAGAAAACCATCAATAAATGAATGAGAAACGGTAATAGAATAATCTTTTGCATCACCAACTAATGCTTTTGTGTTAGCCGTAGCAATTGGAGCCAACCCATCAATTAAGTAATGATTGTGAACAACAATTTTTTCTCCGGTTTTTGGTCCATTACCAATAGTTGCAGTAAACGTGTAGCACGAAGTCATCATTACAGAAATACCGATAACAAAAGCTAATTTTAGAAAATTCTTTTTCATATAATTAAATATATTATTTTAGTGCCTACTCGTAAGCTTTTCGGCATTCGCTCCTTACTATTTTATGGATGTTCAGGTTAAATTCCAACAACTAAAATTTTAAATAA